>NZ_CAWPKW010000262.1:0-47344 GCF_963888615.1 Brasilonema octagenarum UFV-OR1
ATAATCCTGCACTGCTAACGGTAAATCCTTCAGCTTTATTTTTCAATCAAATAGCTGCTGCATCAATTACAAATAACTCAGTAGCATCAGCCGGAAAATATCCAGAAGGATTAGATAGATTTGGTTTACGTGTTCCGGATGGTAAAAGTTTGCTACTAGTGGGTGGCAATGTCAACATGGATCGTGGACGACTGAATGCTTATAGTGGGAGAGTTGAGTTGGGAGGATTAGCTGCCTCTGGAAATGTGGGGCTAAATGTGGATGGCGATAAATTGAGCGCTAGCTTTCCAACTGAAAGTGCCTTAGCTGATGTATCACTTACTAACAACGCTGCTGTGTATGTATACGCATCAGGAGGCGGTAACATTATAATCAACGCTCGAAATTTAGACATGAACGAAAGTCGTCTCCGTGCTGGCATTGGATCTAATTTAGGTTCTGATGGCACTGTGGCGGGAGATATTGTGCTGAATGCAAAAGGGAAAATAACACTCGTAGCTAGCAGCATCTTTAATTTTGTGTCATCAGGTGCAGAAGCAAAAGGTGGAAACATACAAATTAAGGCTGATTCTCTGTCTTTAACCAATAACGCTTATTTTTTTGCCAGCACCATAGGAAAAAGGGATCCAGGGAATGTGATAATTGATGCCCGTGGTAATGTCGATTTTGATAACAGTTATGCTTTCACCTCAGCATTCATTGGAGAAGGAAAAAGTGGAAACATACAAATTAAGGCTGATTCTCTGTCTTTAACCAATAACGCTTCACTTTTTGCCAAGAGTTTAGGACAAGGGGATCCAGGTAACATTGAAGTGACCGCACGCCAAATTCGTTTGGACAACTCAGCGAGTTTCAACGCTGAATCAGCATCAGGTAATGGCGGCAATATCAATCTGCGAGTCACAGACTTATTACTCCTACGCGGTGGTAGCCAAATTTCCACATCTGCGGGTACTAATCAAAAAGGTGGCAATGGCGGTAACATCACTATTAATGCCCCGTCGGGCTTTATCGTCAGCGTTCCAAATGAAAACAGCGACATCACCGCTAATGCTTTTAATGGCAGTGGTGGGAAAATCAATATCAACTCCTTAAATATTTTTAACTTCACTCAACGTAGTGGAGAAGACTTGGCGCGGGAGTTGGGAACTGATGATCCAAACCTACTCAATCCACAACAGCTACAAACCAATGATATTACAGCATTTTCCCAAACCAACCCGACTTTAAGTGGTCAAATAAATATCAACACACCTGATATTGACCCTAACCGGGGATTAGTGGAACTACCCGCAAATGTAGTTGACCCCTCCAACCAAATCGCCCAAGGTTGTTCTGCTTTTGATCAAGCAAATGCGAGTGACTTTAAAGTGACTGGACGCGGTGGTTTACCTCCCAGTCCTGATGAACCCCTCAGCAGTGATGCAGTCTGGGAAGATACTCGTTTGGGTGCGACGACAGCACAACGACTAGATTCTAAAACCACGGCAACAAAACCTAAGTCTGAGTCTGATACAGTTGAAATTATACCTGCTACGGGTTGGGTATTCAACGGTAAAGGCGAAGTGACGCTGGTTTCTGTGACACCCAATGCTACTGTTGAAAATTTGGCTGCTTCTTCCCAGTCATGCCATCTTCGTTAAAGTTATTTTTACGTTAATTTACAAAGAACAGTCAAAATTGTTTGATTTTTAACCATTAATCCCAGATTCCGCAGGTGCGATCGCGCAAGGCGCGGCTCCCCTTGGGAGCATCGCCCCAAGCGCGATTGTCCGCAGCGAAGCGCGTAGCGTGCGCTTTGCGCATACGTAGCTTTCTTCGGAGTGATGAATTTTTGTAAAGTAACATCAGGACGAATTTCTGTAAAAAATGGCAATTTCCGCCCAAAACAAGCACTAATTTGACCAAGAAGGGAGTTAGCCGAGATTATTTTCCCGTCTACGCAAATATGGTTTACTTTTAACAGTTATCAGTTATCAGTTACCAGTTATCAAGTACCAGCCGCAGTTATCAGTTGGTAGGAAACGGACTCGTCCACCCCTTGTTCACTGTTCACTGTTCACTGTATGTTGGGCAACTGCTGTTTCCTTGGGGGTGCGATGTCCTTTAGAAATACTCGTTGGTTTTTGGGGATTGCGGTGGGGGGTGCGTTCGGCGCAGCCGTGTCGCTGACATTCGCCTTAGCTGCAAATTCTGCTTCTGCCCAAATTACACCAGATGCCACTCTACCAAATAATTCCACTGTCACCATAAATGGCAACACCTTCAATATCGATGGGGGAACTATTGCCGGACGCAACTTGTTCCACAGCTTCCAACAGTTTTCTGTACCAACGCTTAATACGGCTTCTTTTAATAATGCTGTAAATATTCAAAACATCTTCAGTAGGGTAACGGGTACGTCAGTTTCAAATATTGATGGAATAATTAAAGCGTTGGGTACAGCTAATCTGTTTTTGATTAATCCAAATGGGATTATCTTTGGTCCTAATGCTAGTTTGAATGTTGGTGGTTCGTTCGTGGGAACGACAGCAAATGCGATTCAATTTGGTAATCAAGGTTTTTGGAGTGCAACGAATCCAAATAATCCTGCACTGCTAACGGTAAATCCTTCAGCTTTATTTTTCAATCAAATAGCAGCTGCTGCACGAATTGAAAATAACTCAGTTGCCGACGCTGGTTTAAATCCATCTTCTAGCTTTACAGCAAGAGGCTTGCGTGTGCCAGACGGAAGAAGTTTACTGCTGGTAGGCGGTGATATCAAAATGGATGGTGGACGTTTGTCTGCTTTTGGTGGGCGAGTCGAGTTAGGTGGGTTACGAAGTGCGGGAACAGTTGGGCTGAATGGGGATGGCAATAATCTGAGTTTGAGTTTTCCCAATAGTGTAGAAAGAAGCGATGTTTCCCTTAGTAATGGTGCTCAAGTAAATGTTCCTGCTGGTGGTGGTGGAAGTATCGCGGTTAATGCCCGGAATTTAGAGATGACAGGAAGCAGTGAACTGTTAGCAGGGATAGGGACAGGACTGGATTCTAGTAATAGTAAGGCAGGAAATATTTCGGTTAATGCTACAGGAGCGATAAATCTCAACAATAGTTTCATTGAGAATGTGGTGCTACAACAAGCAAACGGACAGGGAGGCGATGTCAATATCAGTGCTAGCAGCTTGCGGCTTGAGGGTGGGGCACAGGTATTTACTGGTACTTTTGGTGCGGGCAAGGGGGGAAATTTGAGTGTTGATGCCCAAGATGTGCAATTGATTGGTACAAGCGCTGATGGTCAGTTTGGCAGTGGCTTGTTTGCACAAGCAGGCTCAAACTCAACAGGAAATGCGGGTGATTTAACGCTCAAAACCAATACCTTGCTAGTGCGAGATGGGGCACAGGTATTTACTGGCACTTTCGGTGCGGGCAAGGGGGGAAATTTGAGCGTTGATGCCCAAGATGTGCAAATCATTGGTACAAGCGCTGATGCTCGGTATTCCAGTAGCTTGCAAGTTTCTACAGGGCAAAACTCAACAGGGAATGCAGGAGATTTGACAATCAAAACCAATACCTTGCTAGTTCGGGATGGGGCAGGGGTTATTACTAGGACTTTAGGAGAGGGCAATACTGGTAACATAACGATAACCGCAAATACAACCTCACTTGATGGTGCTAAAAGTGCTGTATCCAATACATCAGGCGTTAGGTTAGCACCTATAGTTAGTATTAAATTGGATGAACAAAATCGTCCAGTAGTTACCGTTGAGCCTCCTCAGGAAACTGTCTTTCCAAACGCCAGAGGTAATAGTGGAGACATCAACATTACAACTGGGTCACTCTCTGTCACCAATGGTGCGCGATTAGATACTAGCACTTCTGCACAAGGAAAAGCAGGGAATATCAGTGTTAATACCCGTAATGCAAAATTCAGTGGCACTGATACCAATGGCAATTCCAGCGGTGCTTTTAGTACAGTGCAAAAAGGAGCATCGGGAGATGGTGGACTCATCAATATTAATACAGCAGATAAACTGACGGTTGATAATGGCGCTCAATTAGTAGCCAGCACTTTTGGAAATGGAAACGCAGGTGAAGTTAGGATTGTTGGTAAAGAAGTCGTATTTAATGGAGTAAGCGGCAGTACTCCCAGTGGAGCATTTAGCGCTGTAGCTTCTGGTGGAGTGGGGAAAGGAGGAAGTATTAATATTACTACTAAGCGGTTAAATATCGTTAATGGGGCAGAGGGAACGGTAAGCAATTTGGGAAGCGGTAATGCAGGCAACCTGCAAGTAAATGCTGATTCTATTGTTCTAAATAACCAAGGAAAACTCACAGCTACGTCTGTAACAGGTTTTGGTGGTAATACTGAGTTAAATGTGAAAGACATTCTACTAATGCGCCGTGATAGCCTAATCTCTAACACTTCCGGCACACCACAAGAGGGTGGCAATGAAGGCAACTTAACACTCCGTACCAAATTTCTAGTTGCTCCCCCCAATGAAAATAACGACATTATTACTAATGCTTTTACTGGTGAGGGAGGTAATATTAACATTGTGGCTACTGGGAGAATTTATGGCTTTGTAGTACCTAGTCGGCTTGACTTTGAAAAGTTATCTCCTGCCAATCGAGATCCGCGTCAATTACCAACAAATGACATTGTTGCAAGTTCCCGAAGCAACCTAAATATTTTTACTTTTCTTGACCCCAGTAACGGTTTAGTCTCCCTACCTGCATATGTATTTGACCCCTCCAACCAAATCGTCCAAGGTTGTGCAGCTTTTGATCAACCAAATGCGAGTGACTTTAAAGTGACTGGACGCGGTGGTTTACCCCCCAGTCCTGATGAACCCCTCAGCAGTGATGCAGTCTGGGAAGATACTCGTTTGCGTGCGATCGCCAAACAGCGACTAGATTCTAAAACTACGGCAACAAAACCCAAGTCTGAATCTGATACAGTTGAAATTATACCTGCTACGGGTTGGGTATTCAACGGTAAGGGCGAAGTGACACTGGTTTCCCAAACACCCAACGCTACTGTTGAAAATTTGGCTGGTTCTTCCCAGTCATGCCGTCTTCGTTAAAGACCTTCTAAACTATTTAATACCTCTGTAGCCGACTGATATCTTAAATTGCAGTTTTGATTCACCATTCTATTTAATACCGCAGCAAATTTGTCACTGATTTCTGCTAAATTGTGCCAATTCTGCAAGCTACCATCTTGCCGAGATATAACCACCCTTAAAGTGTTAAAGTCTCTTTGAAACGCTTTAGGATGTCTCCCTGTTAAGGCTTGAATAGCCAGTATTCCCAACGCATAAATATCGCTATTTAGTCTTGGTTGTCCGTTCATTTGTTCGGGAGGCATATAACTAGGAGTACCAATTGCGACCGTACTATTTTGCTGGTGAGTTTGAATCTGCTTGACCGCACCAAAATCAATTAAAATAATCCGTCCATCACTTTCTCGCCTGATTAAATTACTAGGTTTGATATCTCGATGGATGACATTATGACCGTGAACAAAAACAAGTATCAGCAAAACTTCTTTGAGTAGAGATACAACATCAGCTTCTGCAAACTTTTTATTAGGAGTAATCTCTTTTTCAAGGGAATTCCCTTTGATAAATTCTTGAATTAAATAAAATTCTTGATTTTCTTCAAAATAAGCCAATAATTGAGGAATCTGGTCATGCTGACCCAGAACTTCTAAAATTTCTGCTTCAGTGTTGAAAAGTCGTCTAGCAACCCTTAAAAAAGTTTCTTCTTGATGAGCGGGTCGTAATTGCTTGACCACACATTGAGGATGACTAGGACGCTGAGTATCTTGAGCTAAATAAGTTTCACTAAATCCTCCATGACTTAGAGGTTCGATGATTTTATAGCGTCTTTTCAGCAGGTGCGTCTCGGAGGGAATTTGAGGTGGTGTTGTTAGACTTGAGGAATTGCCCCTCTGGTTTATAAATGCTTGCAGTTGGATAATGGCTTCTTCTTGCTGCTGAACCTGTTGTGCTATTTTTTCTTTCTCTTGCTTACTCTGATATACCGTATAACCAAGAACGCTACCAGTTGCTAACACAAACCCCAGTGCTGGTGAGATGACTGGAATCCATCCTGCTTGGGTAAAAATAAAAAAGTTACCAGCAAATAATACTACAAGACCTGTTCCACCGACAATTGCTAGATATAAAGGGTGCTGAATGCGCGATGCAATTATACCTCCAGCTAAACTCCATACCAAAATCCAAACCACTTCACCCCATTCAGGCAAAAACCAAAATAGAGTTTGTTTGTCGAGAACAGGGCGAAGAATTTGACTGACACTTTGGGCATGAATCTCCACTCCCGCCATTCTACCGGATGTGTCTGACTTGCCAGTGCTATAGGGTGTATTGAAAATATCCTTTAAACTGGGTGCGGTTGAACCAATCAAGATGATGCGGTTTTTCACTAAATCACGATTAACTTTATCCTCAAGCACATCTGTCATAGTAACTTTTTCAGCTACCTGAGAAGAGCGGTAGTTGAGGATAATTTGGTAACCACCAGTATCTATATTTTGATAACCACCAGAATTACTTTCTAGACGTTTAAATATAGTCTCGCCAAGTTGCAACTCTTGGTTGGAAGTCTTTTGCGGTTGAATGTTTTTAGCTTTCAAGTATTTTAGTGCTAGTTGTAAACTTAAGGAATATTCTGCTGCACAAGCGTCATTTGCTGCTGGGGTAAACAACAGTAAATTACGACGTATTGTGCCATCAGAATCTTCTACAACATCGATAAATCCGACTTTCGATGGCTCAATTCCCTCAGGAGGAGATACTCCAGGCTCATTATTATCACGATGTTTGCAAATTGGAATAATAATATCGCTCTGTTGCAAACGTTTCAATAAGTTGTTGTGACCAGGTTCAATGGGCAAGTCACGATAAATGTCAAGACCAATTGCTCGCGGTTGATATTGCTCAAGTTTACCCAAGAGATTGTCGAGAACTTGCCCCGATAAACGGTCTGAAGTGGGCGATTTCCATTTTTTGATGTCATCTTCAGTGATTGCAACAATTAGCAGGCGGGAATCTGTACCAGAATCTGCTCGCATTTGCATCATCTGGTCAAAAAGCCTAATTTCTAATGGTTCTAGCACTCCTAACTTTTGAACAGCAAACAGTAAACCTGTGACAATGACGCTATAAACAACTGTTGATAATGTGAAGAAATTTTTCATAAAATTTACTGTCAAGCATATAATTATAGCAGTTTGAACTTGAGTGAAATACAGTATCTTTTCTAAACTTCTTCGGAAGTTGAATGAATAGAAACAATAGTTAAACGCTTATCTTGATTGCAGATTTAAGATCTTAAATTGGAGACAAAGTAGTAAAAAATAGGGCAAGAGATGGAACTAACCGAAATATGGGCTATTCTTTCCCATTTGGCAACTTACAAAAATGTTACACTTAAAGACAAATCGTCCCTATATGACGGCTTATGTCTCCAGAATCTCCCGTATACCGTGACAATAGTGCAAGTGACTATAGTATAATATCGGTTCAAAACCTGAGTAAATTATATCCTGTCGCTGTTAAGGAACCAGGTATTGTCGGGACACTTACCCACTTTTTCCGCCGCACTTACCGACAAATCAAAGCAGTTGAAGATGTTTCCTTTGAAATTGCACCTGGTGAAGTGGTGGGCTTTTTGGGACCAAATGGCGCTGGTAAAACCACGACATTGAAAATGCTCACAGGGCTGATTCATCCATCTATTGGTCAAGTTAGAGTGGCTGGACACGTTCCGTTTCGTCGCCAGGAAGCGTTTTTGCAAAAAATTACCCTGGTGATGGGGCAAAAACAGCAACTACTATGGGACTTGCCTGCTCTAGATTCTCTCAAGATTAATGCTGCTGTCTACAACATTTCTGACAAAGAGTTCCGCCACCGGGTGGGGGAATTAACCGAGATGCTATCGCTGGAAGGAAAACTAACCCAGCCTGTGCGGAAGCTGTCTTTAGGTGAACGAATGAAGGCGGAATTGTTAGCAGCACTTTTACACCGTCCACAAGTCCTGTTTTTGGATGAACCGACACTAGGGTTAGATGTGAATGCTCAGGTGGGAGTGCGTGATTTCTTACGCGATTATAATCAGCGATATCAAGCGACGGTGCTCTTGACAAGCCATTACATGGCAGATATCACGGCTTTGTGTCAGCGGGTACTGCTGATTCACCAAGGACATTTGATCTATGATGGTAGTTTAGATGGTTTGCAGGAACGTTTTGCCCCTTACCGGGAAGTTCATTTGGAGTTAACCAATGAGTTGCCCAAAGAGAAGCTGATGTTATACGGTGATGTACGACAAATAGAAGGGCGCTCTGTGTGTTTTATGGTGCCGCAAGAGACACTCACTCGCACTGTCGCAAAGATTTTAGCAGATTTGGAGATTGTAGATTTGACAGTGACAGAACCGTCAGTTGAAGAAGTGATTGGGCAAGTTTTCCAAGCGGGAGTGGTCGTAGCACCTAGTCAATAAGGTGTTTGGTTGGTTACTGCAATCCGACCGTGCCCTTTGTTGATTTGCGCTATAGGTCTGACTGACCAAATTATGATGTCAGTACGGTTGTTACTACTTTTACTTGGGAAGAATCTGCAATAGAGAAAGCTATTGCTACATTAGATGATATATAAAGAAAAATCGCTTTTTACTGCGTATTGACCCGCTCCTCAGATCAAACTATGAGTACAAATACCATTATTTCCAAGAGTCCTTTACTAAAAGGTTCTGGTTTGCCTTCCTTTGGGGAGATTTCAGCAGAGTCTGTTGTACCAGCATTTAATCAACTGCTGGCAGAACTCGATCAGGAACTTACGACTTTAGAAGCTAATGTAAAACCTACTTGGAACGGTTTAGTAGAACCTCTGGAAAAGCTGACAGAAGGCCTGAATTGGAGTTGGGGAATTGTAAGCCATTTGATGGGTGTGAAAAATAGCTCCGAACTTCGCGAGGCATACGAAAGCGTACAGCCGCACGTCGTGCAATTTTCCAACAAGCTCGGTCAAAGCCAACCAATTTATAATGCCTTTAAGGCACTCCGTGCCAGTGATGCTTGGGCAAAACTTGAGGAGTCTCAACAGCGTATTGTAGAAGCGGCGATCCGAGATGCTGAACTTTCTGGCGTTGGTTTGCAGGGCGAAGCAAAGGAACGTTTTAATGCCATTCAGATGGAGTTGGCAGAACTGTCTACCAAGTTTTCCAACCATGTGCTAGATGCAACCAAAGCGTTTAGTATGACTTTGACAAATCCAGAAGAAATCGAGGGTTTACCTCCCAGTTTAGTGAGTTTAGCCGCACAAGCAGCACAGGCTGCAGGCGAAGAAAATGCTACTCCAGAAAATGGCCCTTGGCGGATTACTTTGGACTCGCCCAGTTATGGTCCTTTCATGCAGCATAGCACCCGACGGGATTTGCGGGAAAAACTATACAGAGCCTTTATTACCCGTGCTTCTTATGGTGAGTTGGATAACAACCCGTTAATTGAACGCATTTTGGAGTTGCGTCAAGAACTAGCAAAACTACTTGGCTTTGAAACATATGCTGAATTAAGCTTAGCCAGTAAAATGGCTCCTAATGTTCAAGCAGTTGAGTCCTTATTAGAAGAAATGCGTCGTGCTAGTTATGATGCTGCTATTAAGGAATTGGAAGAACTCAAAGCCTTTGCTGGATCTAAGGGTGCACCAGAAGCAAACGATTTGCAGCACTGGGACATTAGTTTTTGGGCAGAACGTCAACGAGAAGAAAAATTTGCTTTCACGGCTGAAGAATTACGCCCTTATTTCCCACTTCCTCAAGTGCTGGATGGCTTGTTTGGACTAGTGCAGCGACTATTTGGCATCACTATTACCCCGAATGATGGGCAAGCCCCAGTTTGGCATGAGGATGTGCGTTACTTCCAAATTGCTAACGAAACAGGTCAGCCAATTGCCTACTTTTACCTTGATCCCTACAGCCGTCCAGAAGAAAAACGTGGCGGTGCTTGGATGGATGTTTGTATTAACCGTGGCAAAGTCACAGAAAATGGAGTCACGACTACCCGCTTACCTGTGGCATATTTGGTGTGTAACCAAACTCCCCCAATTGGTGATCAGCCTAGCCTCATGACTTTCAATGAAGTGGAGACTTTGTTCCACGAGTTTGGTCATGGCTTGCATCATATGCTCACCAAAGTAGAGTATGCTGCAGCCGCAGGCATCAATAACGTTGAGTGGGATGCAGTGGAATTGCCCAGCCAGTTTATGGAAAACTGGTGCTACGACAGACCAACTTTGTTTGGTATGGCCAAGCATTACCAAACTGGTGAACCTCTACCGGAACATTATTACCAAAAGTTACTGGCAGCAAAGAACTACATGAGTGGTAGTGGTACATTGCGACAAATCCACTTTAGCAGCCTTGACATAGAACTGCACCACCGCTATCGTGCGGATGGCGGCGAGACTCCAAAAGATGTGCGATCGCGCCTCGCCGAGACCACTACTGTTTTGCCACCACTACCAGAAGATTCATTTTTGTGTGCTTTCGGACACATATTTTCTGGTGGATATGCGGCTGGTTACTACAGTTATAAATGGGCTGAAGTATTAAGTGCTGATGCTTTTGCCGCTTTTGAAGAAGCTGGCTTAGATAACGAACAAGCTATAAAAGCTACAGGTAAGCGTTATCGTGATACAGTGCTGGCTCTTGGTGGTAGTAAGCACCCAATGGACGTGTTTAAGTCGTTCAGGGGTCGTGAACCCAGTACTGAAGCTTTGCTCAAGCATAATGGCTTAGTAGCAGCAGCGTAACTCTCAAAACCTCAGTTAGTTATACCCATTTGTGTAGCTAACTGAGGAAACATGAATCATATCATGCCCGGATGAATACTTGTGAGCCAGCGCGGTCTTGGGGAGCCAGCACTGCAGGAGGGTTTCCCTCCGTAGGTGTCTGGCGTTGGTTTCCCCCATGAGCGACTGGCGAACCCCGAAGGGGTAAAAAATCAAGAACCTCACCCCCTGTCCCCTCTGCGAACTCGCGCAGAGGGGGTTTTTGGTATTAATGAATCGGTGTTCTAGGCTTGATATCAAAACAAAAAGCGACAATATTATTTTGAGGCTGCTGAATAAGAACTGCTGACTAAGCCTGCCATAGCTGACTTAGTCGAGCAGAGGAACTACTTGAAAAACAAACTTAGTGTGGCTGAACTCTAGCAGTACCTGTGTTCATTATTCCCTAACGTTTTTTCGTAAATAATAATACCAGTCTTAAAAAAGAATGCGACAGATACACATTCCCAAACCCTTGTTTCGTCTAGGCTTTTTTGCGGATTTCATGAGCGAATTTTGAATTTTGAATTGGTATAATTACTTTTTACCACCAAAAGATTACTGATTTTCAAATCGCACCATGCGCACAGAACGCAGAGAAAATACGCTTCGCTTGATAGGTAATTTTAGAGTGGGAAGGGAGTAAGAAATTTGATTGGTGTTTTCACGAAGTTTTGGTACAAAAAATTTTTATCGTCACTTTACAAAAAAGATTACTAAATACTTAGCTTTATTTGTTAACATTATTACTTAAAAGCACAGTAAAAAATAAGAGCTATACCATCGTCAGACCACAGGTTTTCTTACTGGCATTTTGGTGCAAATAAGTTACTTTATCTACCCAATCAAAGAATAACTGCAGACACAGCAGATTACACGCTTTGAATTTTCAAAGCAGATTTATGCTGCTTAGGGATTTTGATACACCCAGTGACCCAACCTAATGACTAAGTTTAGACAAGGAATTGTATGAAACAACATTTGCGTTTTATTCGGCGTGTGCTGTTCGTTACGCCATTAATGGCTAGTTCTGCCTTAGTAGCAGCACCTAGTCAAGCTGCTACTTTTGCTTACTCTCAAGGTGACTTCGATTTTACTAACTTTAGTCAAAGACCTTTGACGATAGCAACTGATGTTAACGCCAATACCCTTGCTATTGGCAAAGGTGGTATGGTCAAAGCTTTATCTCAAGCAACAGCAACTTTTGTAACTCGTCCTACTTCAGAAGCATCCAATTTTTCTTTGAGCCAAGCTTTGGGAGAAGGTAGAGATTATTTAGGACAAGCAAATACTCAGGCTACAGTTATCGGTCATTTCGTTGTAGATGCAAATACACAATGGTCTGTTGACTTTAGAACAAATTTAAACCTGGAAACATCAATAGATAATCCACCAGCAGAAAATGCAAGAGCCGCCGGAGATATATCTTTCGCATTGATCGACACCACGAATAACACTATCTTAGATTTCTTCGACTTAACAGGAAATGTAGAGACTCTAGGCGATAACGATTTTATCGCATTTCAAAAAAGCGACAATGTGAGTTTGAATAATCCACTCACCACGTCTAATTTTGGAGGAAATCAAGAATCTGCTACAGCTTCCATTCAGGGTTCTGTGCAACGTTATTTTGCCAACGAAACAAATGTCGCTTTAATAGAAGTTAAGAAAAATCGGGCTAGAGTAGTAGTACCAGAACCTTCTACTACTCTGGCTTTACTGTCCTGTTGTAGCCTTCTTGGGGTAGTCACTAAAGCTAAACGTAAAGCAATGACTTTAGTACGCTCATTCAAAGAAAAGAACTGCTAAAGGTTAATACGCTATAGTGACCAAAAGCGATGATGCAGACTTTTGGTCACTCTATCTGTATCCACCAACTGATACTGAATAGTAAAACGCAAGTGTGGTTGATACAGATATGCTTGTTTGTATTCCCCTGTTTTCAAAAAAAAGCACCTACTGAGCTTACAAGCTGAAGCGAATCAAGCACCAGCTAGATTCGCTCTCTGTCGCTACAATTTTCCTTCAATTCAGGGTGCACCGCACAAGGAAGGAGCATCTCTCCCGAAAAATACTTGCAGCTGCTGCACGCAATGGGAATCAACAGTGGGGGCTTGATTGGTGGTGGTGTGTTTGGAGTTGGGGATTTTCGCAAACGCGCGATCACTAATCCTCCAACAACCATCAGTACACCACCACTGTCGCTTGCACAGCTAAAAACCATAAGTTTGTGGATCGCTGGACGTTGTGATTCTAGTGCACGACCCACTGAAATCAATGCAGTACTAGTTGCAGATGTCACCAGTGCTACCCCACCAATGCTCACTGCAAATATTCCCAGAGTGTAGGCACTAACAGAAATTACTTCTAGAAATTCGTCTTTGGTTATCATGAAAAAGTGCGCCCAAAAATTGATTTGTTCCAGGTTACTATTTGCACTTACTATTTGGTGTGATTAAACACATCTACTACTTGTCGCCTTTGGCGGACACCATCGGTAATAGATTAAAAAAGCGTGCATTTTGTCAATAAGTGTATATAAGGAAATAATTAGATATAAAAATGATAATCAAAACATTAGAGAGGGAAGAGTCGAGCTAATGTTTTGATTATCATCTAGGATTGCTATAGCTACTCACAAATCCGTTATTAATCTTGCCTTTCTCAAGAGATATTGCAGCGCTGTCTCTTCTCTAGAAATAATATCAGCCATTGCAGACATCCCAGCTTGAAGATGACATTTGTAGTCACCATGTCCGAAAGAAAGTGTTTCTGGTTTTACTGTGACTTCAAAGTTGCTATTACCAGCAGTTGAAGAACCAGTGCTTCCTGTACCTGAATTGCTCCCAGATGTTATGGCGTCTGGAGAAATGGTGCTAACAGTACCTTTAAGAGTGCCGTAATCAGGATAGGGGCAAGCATCAACTCGCAATTGCACCTTTTGAGCAACTGCAACTTTTCTAACATCAGCAGAAGGAATTATAACTTTAATAACTAGAGGAGCGTTAAGAGGAACAATTTGGGCAATAGGTTCACTAGTACGGACAACTTGACCAGGGTTATAGACATTGAGTTTAAGAATAATGCCGTTACTAGTGGCACGAATAATGCTACTTTTGAGTTGAGTATCAAGTTGTTGCAGGTCTTTTCGAGATTGGTTGATTTGGTTTTGTGTTTCAGAACGCCGCTGAATTAAAGCTTCTTTTTCTTTGAGCAAAGTCGCGATCGTTGCTTGACCTTTAGCAATTTCTTGCTCAATGCGTTTTTTTGCCATCTCAACCGTTGCGTTGCTGGGATTAACAGCAGCTTTAGCTGATTTGACTTTGGCTTTGGCGATATCAACGGCTTTTTGTTGACCTTGTAGTATTAATTTTGTTTGTTCAACAACGAGTTTTTTCTGTTCAAAATCACGCCGACCAATTGCTCCAGTTTCTGACAAAAGCTGATAGCGATCGCGATCTACCATAGCAAAGTCTAAATCTACCTTGGCTTTTTGCAAGTCTGCTTCTGCTTTCTGCAAATTTGCTTCTGCACCTAGCGAGTCGCTTGTCGTTGTGATTTGTCGTTCTTGATATTCCCGTTGACTACGTGCTAATTCCGCTTTTGCAGAAGAAATGGTCTGTTCTATGACTTGCTTTTCAGCACTAACCTGAACATCTAAACTTTTGATTTGAGCATACATTTGAATAAGTTGTAACTTGCTTTGCTCAATATTGCCTTTGATCTGGCTCTTTTTGATTTGCAGTTGATCATCATTAAGGACGGCGATCGCATCTCCCTGCTTGACCATTTGATTTTCTTTTACAAAAATCTCTTTAACAGTTCCTTCTATTTCTGGTTGTACTAGCCGGAGGTCCCCTGTGGGACGCACATTAGCACTACCTTTTACTGTGACATTGTATTTTATAGAAGAGGCTAGACTAAATATAGTAGCGACAGTTCCGACAAGAAATACTCCAGCTAAAGATGTCCAAGGACTAACAGGAGGGAGAAATCCCTCACCTTCAACTGAGGAAATTTTATGCGAAGGGAGAAGTTTTTGATTATGTGTATGCATAATGACTAATTGCTAATTGTTAATTGCTACTTGAGTTTATAAATCTCTTCTCTGAGCCATTAGCCATTAACTAAATTATCAAAAAGTCCAAATGGTCTCCTTCTTTTGAGCGTAAATCTGAAAGAGTTCCTTGAAGTTTTAATCTGCCTTGATCTAACATTACAACCCAATCAGCACGATTAATAACTTTGGGACGATGGGTAATCAAAATCGTGGTTTTACCGTGACGATGTTTAAACAGTTTATCCAGCACGAGGTTTTCGCTCACAGGGTCGAGTCCAGAGGTAGATTCATCTAAAATGAGGATTGCTGGATCTGTGGCTATAGCTCGTGCTATTGCTAGCCGTTGACGTTGTCCACCAGAAATATTTGCGCCAAATTCACCTAAAATCGTTTGATATTTCTCGGGTAAATTACTAATAAAATCATCGGCTTCTGCAATTTGGCAAGCTTGCACAATCTCCTCAAAAGCTAATTGTGGTCTTCCTATGCGAAAGTTTTCAAGAATTGAACGGCTCCAAAAGTGAGCGTCTTGAGGAACTAAAACTACCTGTTGACGCAGACAATCAAGAGGAAGGTCATCTAGGTTATACAGTCCAATACGAATATTTCCTGATTGCAGTGGATACAACCCAGCAATGACTTTAGCTAAAGTGCTTTTACCACAGCCGGATTTACCAATCAAGGCAACAACTTTTCCACCAGGGATTGTTATAGAAAAGTCTTCTAATAAGTCAAGCCGACCTGCATAGTGAAAGTTAACTTGACGACAAATAATATCGGCATTTGGTTGTATTCGAGCAAATGGCTTTTTGGCGTCATCTTCACTATGTTCTGGAGTCGCATCTATAACTTCTGTCAGGCGTTGTGTGGCAGTTTTGGCACGGGTAAATCGATCAACAAAATTAATGATAATACTAATTAAGCCCAGGAAATTAGCATTCATCGAGTTAAATGCTAGCAATTGCCCGATACTTAAATTCTCCGCTGGGTTACTCACCAAATTACCGCCAAACCATAGTAAAACAATACTGCCAATAGCAGAAACCAAACTAGAGAAGCTATTGTTGATAATGCTAATCTGAATAGTCCGGAGTGTGACGTTAGCCAAATGGCTAAATCGGGTTTGAAATTCATCCCAAAATTGGGGTGCGGCTGTGGTACTTTTGAGAGTGAGTGCGCCTTTAAATGTTTCTACTAAAATGCCTTGTGTTTCTGCTTCTGTGACCAAAAGTTCACGAGTTTTTTGCCGTAAACTAGGCTGAAAGACTATCGTAGATAAAGTCATCACCACAGAGATGAACATCGCTACTATCGTTAGTTTCCAGCTATAGAAAACCATCAAACTCAAAGAAATGATCGCAATAAAAAATCTACTGGGTAGAGAGATAACAACTTGAGCAACTAACTGATTAATCTCGTTGATGTCTCGCAACCGACTCACAATTTCCCCACTGCGTCGAGATTCGTAGTAAGAAAGAGGTAATCGCAGAATCGCTCTTCCAAATTCTAGGACTAGTCCTAGTTGTAGACGTTGGGCAAAGTGAGCGATTAAGTTAGACTGCACCCAGGAAAGACTGCTAGCAATCAAATTCATGACTACGACGGCGATCGCCACAGTCGTCAGTAGTCTCGTATCACCACGCACCAGCACATCATCAGTTAGGAGATGCAGCAGAAAAGGGGAAGCTAAAGAGAGTAATCCCAGAATGAAATTTAACGGCAAAGCTTGCGCTAAAATTCCGCGAAAAATCCAGACACGTCGGAAAAAACGCCAAAAGCCTCCAACCTCATCGTTCTTTTGCTCCAAAAAGCGAACTGGATCTGGCTCTACCAAAAGCATCAACCAATCCGTCCAACCCTCGGCTAAATCTTTTTTAGAAAGATAACGGATTCCTACTGCTGGATCGGCGACGACACATTTTTTGCCTTTCTTGCCGTATAAAACAACCCAATGGCACCCTTTCCAGTGAATAATTGCTGGTAAGGGCGCTTCATTCATCCGATTTAACAATTCTGCCGAAGTTCTTACATGGCGAGCTTTAAATCCGAGTGTTTCTGCCCCTCGTTTCAGCCCTAATAAAGTTGTGCCTAATTGTCCAGTACCGACTGCCTCACGGATATGATTCAGCGTAAAAGTACGTCCATGATGTCTAGCTATAGAAGCTAGACAAGCAGCACCGCAATCTTCTTCACTGTATTGTAAAATATGAGCGTATTTCATAAAGAAATGCTTGTCTCTACGTCTCCTGTGTTTGAAATCAGTGAACACTCAACACTAACCCTTACTCCCTGACTCCCTCACTCCCAGCCTACGGCACGAAGCGCCCCGTAGGGACAAAGCTCGCCGGGGGGATACTCCCCCCGGCAGACTTTGGCGCTCTTGCAACGCGCTTCACTCCCTTATCGTTGCTGTATAGCCTGGAGCAACGATAGGAACATGTGAGCCAATGCAACACTACTAAACGTTGTGACTGTTTTAAGAACTGAGCTAGCGCTTCGTTATAATTTAGTAGCTAATTACTGCGCTAATATTTAATGACGAGGTAGTCTTCTGGTCATCTGCTTCTACGGTTCCATTGATATCAGTAGAGTAGGTGCCGTTGTCCACTTCTGTGCTAGCTGCAACAGTACCTCCAAGGGTAGCTTGGTTGCTGTAGCTGGTGGAATCTGTGCTTTTAGCGTAACCGCCGACAACGCTGGTTGCTTGAGATGCTGCAATTTCAGTGAAAAGTGGATTCATGACTTTTTTCCTTGAACTTAGTTGAGTTATCTGGAAACCGATGTCTTTGTTTCCGATACTGAAAATGTAGCATTAAAAAATACTGCTTGAAAAGATGAAATACTTAAGTTGACGGAAACAACATGAACATTTGTACTAACGTAAGTAAGTATAAATAGTCTTTTTATTAGTTAAAAATTTTACTTTTACTTTGTCCGTTATATTACACTTATAAAATTTGTTTCTGTGTGCTAACGCTAGCATCAAGTCAGTGCAGTTTTTTACTGAGTATGTAATGATACTAAAAGCAGTACAAAGATGAAATGCTGAAGAGAATCGTAAGTTAGTAACAAAAATGACTGTAATATCATGGCTTGCAACTCAGAACTTTTATTACCTTGTCGTTTCGCCGACAATCATTTGTACGAAAAATTACCAGTAACTTAACTTTTCGCGATCGCCTCTTATGTCGTCGTAGAAGTCTAGGATTCAATGATTCAGCAGTTTTTGAAGCGACACACCTGTGATAAAGCTAGCAACAGCATTTGCCTACAGGATTTTTCCAGTGGCTACGGTGCCAAATCATGACTAGACCTCTCCAAAAATGGCTATGAAACCAATACCCCGCGCTTGCACTAAAAATCATTTTTGGAGAGGTCTACTGCGCAGTGTCATAGTCTCAACAAATGATATGATGGTGCGAAATAAAAAGAACAAAACATGAAGATAAATGTATCTCGTCAGAAACCGCGTGTCTTGACATGGCAAGCGGTTTTCTCAATGCTCATGTTTGTTTTCATGTACCTACCTATAGTGGTACTGGCGTTTTATAGTTTCAACCAGTCGCCCTACAGTGCACGTTGGCAAGGGTTGACTTTGGAATGGTATGGCAAGTTGTTTAGCGATCAGCGGATTTTATCGGCTTTAGAAAACAGTTTGATAGTAGCCTTTTGTGCAGTAGGGATTGCTGCAATACTAGGAACGTTGATGGCAGTGGGGTTGGCGCGTTATCAGTTCTTGGGTAAGAGTTTGTATCGCGGTGTTTCTTACTTACCATTGATTATTCCTGATATTGCGATCGCAGTAGCTACCCTAGTTTTTCTAGCAGCCTTTGCCATTCCCTTAAGCATCTGGACAATCGTTTGTGCTCATGTCGTCTTTTGTCTTGCCTATGTTTGTCTTGTTGTATCTTCTCAACTCACTCATTTAGATCCCCATTTAGAAGAAGCAGCACTGGATCTCGGAGCAACACCAGTGCAAGCCTTTATCAAAGTCTTGTTACCTCAGTTAATACCTGGTGTTGTCGCTGGTTGTTTACTAGCCTTTGTCCTCAGCTTAGACGACTTTCTCATTGCCAGTTTCACTGCTGGTAGTGGTTCCAACACTCTACCTATGGAAATTTTTAGCCGCATCAGAACAGGAGTTAAACCAGATATTAATGCTCTGAGTGTTATCTTGATTTTAGTCTCTGGGATTGTCGCTCTTATAGCTGAGTTAATTCGTGCGTCAGGACAAAGAAAGAATAGTCATTAGTCATTCGTCTATTAGTCATTGATCATGATCTTGATCTATTTTCCAAACGACTTGACAATATTAGGACTGTTATCATAATATTATTTTATATGATCGGAATCCTTGCGTGCATACATACTTATATTTATAAACTTCTAACTTAGAAACTTTTCACCCTACATAGGCAGATGCGCAGAACTTTTTTATCTGTGTGCTTGGTGTTGTGGGTGTGAGCAGACAGTCAGAAATGTTTGTGTAAAGATACATTTCTGTATTTGAACAGCTCAAGTTAGAGCCAACTTTGGACAAGATGCGATACATGGCTCACTATGCAAATTTGTCAAAATCCCAGTTGCTCCAATCCCTTCAACTCTGACAGCAATAGATTTTGCACCAGTTGTGGACAAAATAACTTTGGCTACTTCCTTAGAAACCGCTACCGTGTGTTGGAATTGTTAGGCGAGGGTGGGTTTAGCAGAACATATGCAACCGAAGACGTTGATAGACTAGATGCTCCATGCGTCATCAAACAGTTCTTCCCACAAATTCAGGGGACTTCAGAACGTACAAAAGCTGCACAATTGTTTAAGGAAGAAGCGAAGCGACTTTATGAACTGGGAGAAAATCACTGGCAAATTCCCAGATTACTTGCTTACTTTGAACAAGGTTCTAGTCTTTATCTGGTGCAAGAATTTATTCAAGGGCAAACTCTATTACAAGAACTCCAGCAACAACCTTTTAGTGAAGAAAAAATCCGAGATCTTTTAAAAGATTTATTACCTGTTCTCCAATTCATTCACGAGCGTAACGTTATTCATCGGGATATTAAACCAGAAAATATTATTCGCCGCCAAACTGATGGCAAACTCGTTTTAATTGACTTTGGTGGTGCGAAGCAGGTGACGCAAACCAGTTTATCAAGACAAGCTACAGTACTATATACAATCGGTTATGCACCTAGCGAGCAAATGGCTGGATTTGCTTGTCAGGCGAGCGATTTATACGCTTTAGGAGTCACTTGTGCGCGTCTTATGACTCAATGTTTGCCCATACAAAATCCCGATGGGGGACAGATTCAAGATACTCTTTACAACCCCATGAATGGTGAATGGTTATGGCGAGAGTATTTACAGGAAAAAGGGGTTACTATTGGCAATGACTTGAGGGCAATTCTGGATAAGTTGCTGAAACATTTGGCAAAAGATAGATATCAATCAGCAACAGAAGTTTTGCAAGAATTGAATGCAACAAAATTTTTTGCACAACCAATAGTGGCAATTCCTCAAGCAAAATCGTTACCATTTGAAAAACACAAAGTCACAACGCCAATTTCTGAAATAAAAGCTTCTTCAGAACTCGACTCCTTACAAACCTTTAATTTTGATGTGGTGACAGTAGACGCACAAGGTGATGAAATCAGCCGTGAGTGTCGAAATGGAAAGTTTTATGCAGAAAACTTGGGGAGCGAAGTGACGTTGGAAATGGTAGGAATTCCTGGCGATACTTTTATGATGGGTTCAAAAGACAATGAGGGGGATGGGGACGAACGTCCACAACACCAGGTGAATATCAAACCTTTTTTTATGGGCAAGTTTCCCGTCACCCAAGCACAATGGAAAGCAGTCGCAGCTTTACCTAAAGTCAAACAATCTTTAAATCCTTATCCATCAAAATTTAAAGGTGCAAATCGACCAGTTGAAAACGTTTCTTGGCACGAAGCAATAGAATTCTGTACCAGGCTATGTGCAAAAACTGGACGACAATATCGCTTACCCAGTGAAGCCGAATGGGAGTATGCTTGTCGTGCCCGAACAACGACATCCTTCCATTTTGGCGAAACAATTACGACTGAATTCGCAAACTGTAGTCAGGAGACTCAGACTTGGGAACAAAAACCCAAAAACCGAAAAGAAACAACACCTGTAGGTAGTTTTCAGGTGGCAAACGCCTTTGGCTTATACGATATGCATGGGTTAGTTTGGGAGTGGTGTGCTGATCCTTGGCACAAAAATTATGATGGCGCACCCACAGATGGATCTGTTTGGGAAGTTGGTGGCGACGATAATCGTCGCGTGCTTCGCGGTGGTTCTTGGAGTTTTAGTTCTGCGCTTTGCCGTAGCGCCAGTCGTAGCTGGAATGAACCGGATGGCGGATTGAGGATATGCGGCTTTCGAGTGGTGTCAAGTTGGTCTGTTTAGATTTGTTTGGGTGGTTTCCCTGTTCCCTGTTAAGCGTTCCCTGCTATAGTATGAAAAAATAAGGGCAGGTAAGATACCCACCCCAGAAAAGTTATTCTTTTACTACACAACGCCTTAAACTAATTTCAAATCTGGATACTCCGCGAGGACATCATCAGAGGTAAGGGTATCACCTTCAGCTTGTGGAGTCCAAAGAACTTCGATCGCAAGCAGTTGCTCTCCAGTAATACTACCAAATTGACGTAGAGCTTGACGCAAATCGTCAGCGCTGTTAATGTCCCCTAGCTGGAGTTTACCCAAGGTTGCAGCTAGTAAAGTGACGATAATATATTCTCCAGGTCCTTCAGTGATCAGACGGGTTGGGTTGTCGAGTTCACCACCACCAGGTAAAGCATCTTTGGGAGCAGTTGCTTTGAGCTGGTTGTTCACATTAGAAAGAGTTTCTCCTGTGAATTTGCTGCGTTCTGCCAATGAGAAACGGTTGAATTGAGCTTCAGCTGCGTTTAAACGCGCTTGTTCGCTACCACCACCAGCGTAAACCCAATATTCCGGATGGCGTAGCAAAGCTAGGCTGGCTTCTTGCAGAATTTCTGCTCTACCTTCTGGGGAGTTCGTATCAGCAGTTTCTGCAATGTGGTTGAGTTCAGTTTGCAAATTACGGGCGCTACCTAACAAGCCAACTTGTAAACGAGTTACGGAAACAGAAGGGTTGCTGTTGTAGCTGACTTCGCTATTGTAACCTGCTTCACTGTCACCAGAAGCAACGCGACGGAAGCTTCGCACCAAAAAGTTAGCGATCGCAATAAAAATCAAAATGCTAAATAAACCGCCAAATCCTCCCCCAATACCCCAAAACGGAAGCAGGAAGGGAAAGCCAAAACCACCGCCAGGATAGGGAGCATAGTAACCCCCACCATAACCTCCACCTGGTGCGTAGGTGCGAGGAGAGGAGTAGGGACGGCTTGATGAGGGCATTCTGAAAGAACCACCGCCGATTCTACCCCCACTGGCGGCTAGCGCTCCATCGGTGTGACTAAATGCCAATGTAATAACAAGGCATAAGAGGAGCAGAGATTTTAAAAGGGGTTTAGTAGCTTGTTGTAGTTTTTTACGCATGACGACACAGTGGCTTGAAAAACAGTATTGGTTATCTTTTCTCCCTATGCTGGTTGGAGTTTTGTACTTGTTCAATAACGCCAGCCCGTAGCCTTAAACAGTCGTTGGCACTCTTTATGCCAGTACAGACTACATTTCCAATTTACCGTCTACCGTATTGCACGGGCAGCATGCTTTGGGCGGATTTCTGGAGTAGATAACCGTACCTGACAAGTTATTGAAGCTTCTAAATTCAATATTCACAAAGCCAGTTCCTTCTCTGTTGTACCAGAATTGCTCTGTGCACAAGTTTTTGTTTTTACTTTTTTTTCATTTTAAAAAATAATTTTCATAGCTTTTTCATAATTATTGAAAATTTGCAAATCAACCAAATACTTTGTATATTTTCTCACTATACTTGTCTTGAGAGTAAAGAGTATAAATAATTTTATTTTTTGAAAAACATAATTAACCAAAATAGCTTTTGGCATTTTGGCATAACATCTTGGGTGCTCTTCAGATATTATACTAAAAGTAGCTAGATTTCAAAGTCTTAATAGGAGCGATTTGACGTCTTTTAATTATCAGTATAAATTAGGATAAACTCCAAATATCGCTGTATTAAAAAGTAATGCAAAGAAGTATCAAACGTAAAATCTCATTACGTAAGACAAAAGCATGAACAAGCCGTGCCGCAGGCATAGAGGATACCCGGAAGATCAAAACATTTACATATTTCCATATTACGTACTTAGCAGGTGTAGAACTTATTTTATCTTCATATTTACTTTCACTTCTATTTAAAAAATTTATCAATTCGTATATACAAAAAACAGTATATATGATACAAATAAAATATTCATCATCAAAAAACTTGAAATATATAGAAAAAGTTAGCGAATTCTTTTCGCCAAATTAAGCTTTCTAAATATAAAAAAATGTTCATAATCAAATTAGATGTAAGAGTCATTTATCATTAGTCATTCAAAGTGATTCTTTAAATGAATAATGATAAATAACTATTTATCTGCTCTACCATGCAAGAAAAATGCCAGGTATTTGTTAGGTCAAATAAACCTGGAACAAAATCATCTGAATTTCTTCACTTTAGTTAAAAGTATGAAGAACAAAGGTTGCCAAACTTAATGTAAAAAATTATGCGATTTTAACGTTTAGTGATCATCTGATGGAAAACATTTCACGCATAAGAGCAACAATCCGAGACAAAACTATGTCAGACCCGGATATCCTAGTCATATCTCGTAGCTTCCAACCAAAAGAAGGTGGAATTGAAGAGTATATCTATAATCGTTGCTTACAAGACCCAGAACGAGTGATTGTTTTGACGGCTAGTTGTTCTGGAGATAAGCTATTTGATAAAGCGCAAAAGTTTCCAATCTATCGCTGGCCGATTTCTCGATACTGGCATAGTAGTTTTGTGGAGAGTATGCTGCAACCTTTCCTCAATTGTGTTTGCTCATTTGTGCTCGCCATAAAACTTTATTTTCGCTATCATTACCGTTATATTGAGTGGGGTCATGGCTACCATTTTCTTTCTCTTCTGCTGTTAAGTTATCTTCTACCCATCCGGTTTTTTATCTACTTACACGGAAAGGATATTCTTGGATTCTCAACTAACCCCATACTGCGTTTTCTATTTGAATGCACGTTAAAACGAGCGCAAGGGATTGTTTGTAACAGTTCCTATACTCAAGATTACCTCAAGGTTCATTTTGATGTTGCCACACCAACTCATGTTATCAACCCTGCTGTGAGAGTCGAAAAATTTGGTGTTTCATCTTATCAAGAAAATCTGGATGATTTACGTGTCAGGGTGCGCAATGGATATAGCATTCCAGAAACAGCAGTTGTGATTCTCTCAGTCTGACGGGTGCTGAAGCGTAAAGGTTTTGATCGCGTGATTGAGAATTTAACACTCCTACTAACTTTTGGGATGGACGTTCACTACATACTGTGTGGACAAGGTCCTTATGAATCTGCACTGAAACATTTAGCCCGTCGTTTGCGGGTGCACAAGCGAGTTCATTTTGCTGGATATGTGCCTGACCAAGAATTAAGCGCATACTATGCAGCATCTGACATACTTGCAATGCTGACTCAGGGAGATGATAAAACCCCCAGAGTTGGGGGTTTAGGTATCGTCTGTTTAGAAGCAGGTTATTTTGGGAAACCTGTGATTGCTTCTGGCTTGGGGAGTGTAGTGGATACAGTTCATCACGAGGAAAATGGCATACTAGTGAATCCCAATTCCGGTTATGAAGTTTTTCATGCTTTCAAACGGTTGTGTCAAGACCAAAAGCTGCGTGAACAACTCGGTCGTAGAGGGAAACAATTAGTTCAATGCAAAACCTTACACCGCTCAATTTACATTCCTGAGTCTCGCTACGAGTGTTTGTCAACTTAACCACCACCAACTATGGTAACTATTTCCAAGCGATCGCCCTCTTGTACTTTTGTGTCTGACCAAAACTGACGGTGTAAAATTTCGCCGTTATACTCTACTGCTACCAAGCGAGGATTAAAACCCAGTTGCTGAAGTAAGTCCGGTAAAGGTGTTTGCGGTAAACTGCTACGAGTTTCCCCATTGACAAGTAGTGTAATATTATCAGACATAAGACATACCAAGTTCTGGTTTCATGCGACTTATCAGCTGTGAGAGGAAAAATTGTGTCACTAAGGTAGGTTGTTCGGCTTGCATCAGACTACGCACCACGGCGACACGGTTTGCTCCTGCATCGATCACCTCATTCACGTTATTTGGATCTATTCCCCCAATGGCAAACCAAGGTATTGAACAATTTTTAGCCGCATAGCGAACGTATTCTAAGCCAGTTGCTGCTTTCCCCTCTTTTGTTGGAGTTTCGTAAACTGGTCCCACGCCAACATAATCTGCACCTTCAGCGATCGCTGCTTGCATTTCTGCCGCTTTTGTGGTAGACCTACCTATCAAACGGTGAGGACCGAGTAATTCTCGGGCGATCGCAATAGGCAAATCTTGTTGTCCTAAATGTACCCCATCAGCATCTACCGCTAGAGCTAAATCTAAGCGATCATTGACAAGAAAAATAGCACCGTAATCGTGGCATAGTTGCCGCAGCTTTTTCGCTTGTTGTAAGCGCACAGTATCATCGGCTGTTTTGTCGCGATACTGTACGAGTGTTAATCCTCCTTTAAGGGCAGCTTCGACAGTTTCCACCAACCGATCACCAGGGGAGGTGACAAGATACAGACGCGATCGCAACAGCAGTTGCTGTCGATGACGTCCCATCAAAGTACTTTCCAAGGTATAAATGCGATAACGCATCTGCTTACAAGCTTTGCCCATGTTTGGGTTGTAAAGCTTACTGTATTCTTCCAACACCCGCAGGGCTTCTTGCACTCGGCAGAAGTTAGCTTGCAACAAAGATTTGATGCTCGTACGTTGCTCTTCTTGAGGATGAGTTAAGTCAGTTCCAGGATCTCCAGGCGTATTTCGCGCCGCCCGCAGTTCAGCAGTATGCCAATGAGCTATTTCTTGTCGCTCTTTTTTGCATTGGGCAGCCAATTGGGCGTTGTTCAACCCAAAGCGACACCATTCCTCAATAATTCGCAAACCTTCACGAGCGCGATCTAAATTTGCATCTAAAATGCGGTAAACAACTTGCTGTATTTGCTCTGTTTGGCTGTATGGCTCGACCATTACAACAACCCCGTTAGTGCTTTCATCGTAACAGTCAGCCTCTTTCATATTGGCAATGTGCTCCGCATCTCTATTGATTCTTAACTAACTTAAATGTGTATCAAAAAGATCGAAGTAGTCAATATGTGAGTAACTTTATCGACTTGATCTACGACATCTACAAAAGTATCAAAAGTTTTTTGGTTGAAGGAGTGCCGTAAAAGTGATTCACCCCCACGTTTTTTCTAAATCTTATATCGTAAACAACCTGATCCGAAAGCGAGTTGCCAAGGATGACAAATCATACTTTTTCCTCAATCAAATAATATTATCGGTGTTTCGTTTCTTAATTTTGTGTTTCACAACTGGCATGGGAATGGCATACATGGCAATGCTTGGCGCAAACCTTGATGTTGCCATTGCTCAAATACCCAGAACAACAGATGGGAAACAACTGGATGTCAAAACAATCTCTCAGGTTAACACCCTTTTTGTCAACCCAAGTGTTGGAGATGACAAGGTAAACAATGGCAGTGAAGGTACTCCTTTTAAAACTATCAGCAAAGCGCTACGAATTGCTGGTCCCAATACAGTCATTATGCTGTCAAGCGGTACTTACACTGCTGAAACTGGAGAGAGTTTTCCTTTGATACTCAAACCAAACATTTCTATTCAAGGGGACTCTGGCAGTAAAGGTCGTGGTATTGTGATCAAAGGAGGAGATACTTACCTTAGTCGCACCTTTGGTGGTAAAAACGTCACGATTGTTGGCGCGAACCAATCTAAGTTGACTGGCGTAACAATCACCAATCCTAACTCTCGTGGTTACGGTTTATGGATTGAATACAGTAATCCAGTAATTGTGGAAAATACCTTTACTGGTAGTACCCAAGATGGAATTGCAGTGACTGGTAACAGTACCCCTAACATTCGCAATAATTTCTTTTATCAAAATGGAGCGAATGGAATCACCCTCTCTGGAAATTCCCAAGCCGAGGTGCGGGAAAATTTGTTTCAACAAACGGGCTTTGGTGTTAATATTACCGAAAATGCTCAGCCAATCGTAGTTAGTAATTCTATTCAAGACAACAGAAGTGGCATTGTAGTACAAGCCAATGCTCGCCCAATACTACGAAACAATCTCATTCAAGGTAGCAAAGAAGATGGGTTGGTAGCGATTTCTCAAGCTATGCCCAATTTAGGCACCGCCTCTGAACCAGGTGGTAATCAATTTCGCAACAATGCTCGTTACGACATTAACGCCAGCGCCGCCAAGCAAATCTTTCCTGTTTTTGGCAACAACCTTGCCAACAACCGCATCAATGGCAAGGTAGACTTGACTGGAACAACAGCAGTTGCAGACGCAGGAATGGGGACAACATTGGCGCGTGGGAACTCTCCTGCAAACCTGAGTCCCTCACCCCGTCTTCCTCTGCCCACATCTTCTAACAATGTTTCAGCAGGATTGAACAATCAACTACAACCATTAACACCTGCTAATTCTCCACTTTCTGCAACTGCAACCAATCAACAACAGCTTTATGCTCAAAATTCTGGCTTGCCAACTCCTAATAGCTTAACAAGGTATGGCGGACAATCTCCAACTAGGACACTACCACCCCGGCAAGGTGCCCCAACAAGAGGAATTCAACCATTAGCAAATACATCTAATACATCACGACAAGCAAATTACGTACGCATTTCTCCTGGAAGCGTAGAATTCACCGCACCCCAAACAGCAAGTAACACTGTTGATGCAGGGATACAGGAAAGTCGGGATGCGAGGAATTTACCACAGATGACTGCGCCTTCTCCCCTTCCCCCATCTGGGCGTCAACTACCACAAGTCAATGCAACTTCCTCTAACCAAGTCGCACTAGCACCCGTACAAGGAGTGCAGACTCAAGGAGAGTCTGGATTGCCAAGACTAGAAGCTGCGCCTGTCGGTGAAGCAGCTCTTTTGCCCGTTCCCAATACCAATATCCCTTTGGGCAATACTAGTAATATGCGAAAAGTGGCAGTACCTCAAAGATCTTCAACAACAGCGTATGTTGACAGTTCATCCCCATCGCCTAGGGGAGAAAGTCAAATGAATTTACGTTACCGAGTTGTGGTGGAAGTCCAAAATGAAAAAGAGCAAGAGTTAGTCAAATTCCTTGCTCCTAATGCTTTTCCCACTGTCTGGCGCGGTAAGGGAGTGATGCAAATTGGTGTCTTCAACACCCGCAATAACGCAGATAGCATGATTAAAATACTGAATAATAATGGTTTGAAAGCTGTGGTTGAGCCGGTGAATTGAATCAGTTATCAGTAAACAGTTATCAGTTATCAGTAAACAGTTCACTGTTTACTGGTAACTGTTGAACATTTTGCTTCTGGGTTGATGGAGGAAGTTTCTCTCTCCATACATTTAATACTTCCCTCATCCCTTGGCAAATCTAATCGCTTACCGTAATTAATGGGTCTAAAGCCCCGTCCTTCTAGGACGGCTTTTTATTAATTAGTTCATCAAGGTAATCTCTAAGTTGGTCTTGCCAGTCGGGGACATCTTTAAGCGCTTCTTTCTGCCCAACTCGACCTTTGAAACATATAGGAGATTTGTCCAAGGCAATCTCGTTTTCTGGTTTCCATCTATATTCATGATTTTTCCGGAAAGGCATGGCAGTATTTTTTTTGATAGTGGTATACTGCAATATATAGCATATTAAGAAGGAAGATGAAAGCCAGATACCAATTCCGTTTCTACCCAACCGACCAACAACGAGTGAGCCTGTCTCAGTTGTTTGGTTGTGTAAGGGTGGTGTGGAATGACGCTCTGGCACTTTGCAAACAATCGGAAAAGCTGCCAAGTAACAACGACCTTCAAAAATTAGTACTTACTCAAGCCAAGAAAACGGAGCGCCGTGGATGGTTAGCAGATGTTTCGAGTACAGCATTGCAACAATCGGTTGCAGATCTAGGGGTCGCTTACAAAAACTTTTTTAATTCGCTCAAAGGTAAACGGAAAGGGACGGCAGTCGCTACAACGGGGGGAACCCCCGCAACGCGCTGCCTCAAGAAAGTCGGCAGTCCTAAATTCAAAAAACGTACAAATCAGCAATCAGCAAGATTGACAATCAGTGGCTTTTCAATCAAAGGAGATGAGGTTTACCTAGCCAAAATTGGAAACATTAAGCCAATTTGGTCGAGACACTTGCCGTCAGCGCCAAGTTCAGTCACTGTAATCAAGGACTGTGCTAATCGTTATTTTCTTAGCTTCGTAGTAGAAGTTCAATCAGTCGATATCGAGGCTAAAAACCAAAGCATTGGTATTGATTTGGGGATAAAAACTTTTGCAGTGATGAGCAATGGTGAAAAAGCTACCAGTCCCAATTACTCAAAGTTAGACAAGAGAATACGTCGCAAACAGCGCAAACTAGCACGCCAGCAAAAAGACTCGAAACGTAGAAACAAAACCAGAATTCAAATAGCCAAGTTGCACAATCGGTTAGCCGATACCCGAAAAGATTTCTTGCACAAGCTATCGACCAAAGTGGTCAGTGAAAACGAAACTATTGTTTTGGAAGATTTGAATGTCTCAGGAATGGTTAAGAACCGCAAACTAGCACGAGTGATTAGTTTGCAAGGTTGGCGTGAATTTCGGACATTTTGCGAAGCAAAATCCGAGAAGCTGGGCAGAACGTTCCGTGTCATCAGTCGCTGGGAACCAACTAGTCAAATTTGTTTTGATTGTGGCTTTAAGTGGGGCAAGCTTGATTTAAAAGTGCGTTCCATTCTTTGCCTAAACTGTGGAGTTGAGCAAGACAGAGATGAAAACGCAGCTAAAAATATAGTAAAAGTCGGGATAGGGCATTGCCACGACTCTAAATGGACGCACAGAGAAGGTAAGACTGGCTTGCCAGCACATCTCAACGAAGCGTCAAGAATCACCGACCCTTTAGGGCGGTGAGTATGTCAAGTTCATAAGTACAATCAAATTCTGTGAGAATGTCTGCTAGCGCTAATGGTAATTCAAAATATTTGCTAAATGTATCATTAGTACCAGGCTGGAGGATACGTGGAGGATTCATATAATTTTATATAATTTTAAACATACGTGGGAGTGTTACTAATAGCTATAATCATCTCCTATCCTATTTCTTGTGACATAAAACTGTGTGAACGTCTCGGGAGTAGTTTTCCAGAAAGCTGCAGCTTTTCGTTAGAAATTGCTTTGAGTTTTGATGTAAATGACTCTGAACCTGCGCTTGTTTGCGGGGTGAATTGCTCAATTGGGGGATTATTGGTAGCCCCAGGAAGAAAGTTATCTTGATCATTTTGGTTAGCAGATGCGGATCTGGGGGTTTCTATAGAGGAGGTTTTCGCCTGATCCGGTTCTCTGCGTTGAGATGACTGCTGTTGGGGTGAGATGGGGTGTGGTGGTGATTTTCCTGTATCCCCGTGTTCTGATGTCTGCAAGTCTCGGGACGCTTTCTTCAAGGGAAGCCATTTGGGTGTTCCAGTGTCCACAGTTGAGGGGGCTGGCGGGTGAAATTCCTCTAGGGAAGTTTCCTCAACAGCTGTTGTTGTTTCTACAAAAGATGAGGAAATTGGGGGAAGTGCCGTTAGGCTTTGTGGAAATTTGCTGCAAATCAAGCGCTCAAATTCCATGTTAAAATGAAAAATCGCTTGTCCACGTCGCTGCCAACACGCTAATATTTGCTGCACTGAAACAGCTTTGTAGCGCCCTTGATAAAGTGCTTCAATCACTGCCATGTGTAGCCAGTTGCCTGGGTATTGCTTTTGCCAAAGACCCACTATCTCACTGGCGTTATAACCACCAAGGTCGAAACTATAATGAGTTAGCAGGGCTATTGCCAAGTCAGCAGATGTGTCCGGGTTTGGTGTGAACATCTGACTCTCGGCTTCAGGCAGGTACACATCTTGCTCCCATCCCATACAGCCTATGTTGTTTTGATGATCTATAGTTTTTTTGGTCAGTGCTTCCAAGTATAGAGGGGAAGTGGTGTTCATTTTACTTTTGATATCAAGAATGGGAAAAGATATAGGGTGAATTAATGCTGGGAGTTTGCCTCACCACCACTAATGCTTGATAAACCATAGCAGCCACTTCCCCTCGTGTCGCCTCTCGATTTGGGTGGAATTGTTTAGAATCGGGATAATTCACAACAATTTTGTTTTGGGTGGCAGTAGCAACTGCTGAACGAGCATAGCTAGGAATTATGTTATGATCGCTCAAGCCAAGTAAGCTGTTGTTATCAGCGGCTTTGAGACCAAGTCCATTGACCAAAGAGACAATTACTTGTAATCGGAGAACATTTTGCTCAGGGCGGAAGGTGCGATCGCGAAATCCACCAACAAAGCCCGCCTGCGCAGCAATTTTGATGGCATTATACGCCCAAAAATCCTTGGGCACATCCGTAAACTCAGTTGCAGGATGTTTGGCAGTTGGGTTAAAGCAAACCGCAACTAAAGCCGCATACTGGGCGCGAGTGATTGGTTTATCTGGTTCAAAAGTCTCATGGGCAAAACCGTGAGTCAAACCCATCCTGAGCAATGCTTGGATAAATCCTGCTGCCCAGTGTGTCATAACCTCCGTGTCGGAGGCAATCTCCACGTTAGGATTGACAATATAGGGAGAAGAAATTGGCTTTTGCTTCCCACTAGCCACTAATGCCTGATAGATGCAAGCTGCCACCTCAGCGCGGGTGATGTCCCTGAGTGGTTCTAATAGTTTTATCTGAGGATAATTGACTATCAATAAATTTTCAGTCGCAACCGCTACCGCTTTTGTGGCAGCACTAGGAATTTGGGCGCTATCGCCAAACACACCTAAAATATTTGGATTGCCCCCACTTAGTTTGAGTCCATTCACCAGAGAGACTATTGTTTGAATCCTTGTTAAATTTTGCATTGGTCGAAACGTCCCATCCGGAAATGCACTGATAAACTCCATACTAGCAGCACGTTCAATAGCTGACGATGCCCAAAAACTTCGTTTGACATCTGTAAATTTGCGTATTTTTTTTCCGGAAGGTAGCTGAAAGCTCCTAGCAATAACATCGGCATACTCAGCACGAGTGATAGGCGCTTCAGGTCGAAAAGTGCCATCAGGAAAGCCGTTCATCAAATTATTTTTATGTAAAGCTTCTACAAAGGCCATTGCCCAATGCCCAGCCATGTCAGAAAAATCTGTGTTAACTGATACTGGAACAATATCCTCTGTTGGATTAATAAACTCTATGATTCCCTTAATCTTGCTAGAGTTTAAATTGTTACTAACAGATAGTAAGTGGGCAGAGGTTGCATTTTCGATATCAAACTGTCCGTTATCACGGAAAATATTACCACCGGGGTTTTGAGGATTACCCAGGTCGGGAGCGGCATTCCCATTCACCAACAATCCAGTTTGAATGTTGTTTTCGATCAGATTATTTCGCAGGATAGGACGAGCATCTCGCGAAAGGGCGATCGCATTTCTATTCTCTATAAAGGTGTTTTTAAGAACATTACATTCAACATAATCACTGACGGCAAGACCCAAAATATTTTTTTGGAAAAAATTGTTTAACACTTCTGCTTTGCTATCACCTGCCATAACCAACCCACTGACACCATTTTCCAGAAATACATTGTCCTGAATCAGTGGTTTGGCACTACCACTGACAAACACAGCTTCCCGACCGCATTTGGTAAAAGTATTATTAGCCAAAATTGGGGAAGTGGATTCAATCCAGACACCAGTCCCTTTTTTTGTAGGATTTACAACAGTGACGCCCATCAATTGAGCATAATTTAGTAATACCAGCGTAATGTTTTGTATCCCAAAACTTTCGCTTTCATACTTTCCACTGCCGGAAATCACAATTCCTTGACCTTTGGTTGCTTCATGACCGATCAGCATCACACCCACTGGAATGATGAGTGGAAATATTTCACCACTCGCAGTGTTGTAAGTTCCACAGGCAAGCTGAATGACTTTGGGTGTTGTGGTTACCTTCAGGGCACGGGTAATTGTTTTATAAGGATTTAACCGTGTCCCAGCATTGGCATCATTGCCAATTGTAGGGTTGACATAAATTGTAAGTGTGGCAACGACGGTAGAGTTGACCATTTAGTGACGAATAAACAAATTTTGAATATCACAATCATAAATAACTCTACAACTGCGTTTACACAAGCACACCTATGTAACTTTTTTACGTTTATTGAGGTTTTGATCCCCGTTGGGGGAAGAGGTTATCAAAAACGCTGAGATCTTGCACCATTCTCAAGAACGCAACCTCGTCCGCCTGGGAATCAATTCCCAGGCTCACAGTTCAAGTCTACTAAAGTAGACTCAAAAGCTTATGCAGTCGTCTTTAGACGACTTTTACTATGAGCAGGCGGGTTTAAACCCTAGGCGGTTGTTGGCACAAGTGCAAGATCTCAGTTTGAGTGGTGAGTTTTAACAATGGAATTAGCGGCATAAGTCGTTTTCATCCCCTGACGGGGAATAAGCATTGTAAAGCACACGTCAGATTGTCGAAGAAATGAGTGCTCTTACGTTTCCATCCCTTTGCAGGGAAAGGGTTCTGTAAAGGAGGATTGGGGGTACCAAGTGGGCGCCGTCTATCTTCTAGGGAAAGAGTTTCCATCCCTTTGCAGGGAAAGGGTTCTGTAAAGAATTCTTCAAGATAAACTTGGAATGGACACCGTCGAGTTTCCATCCCTTTGCAGGGAAAGGGTTCTGTAAAGCTGAAAAGTGAAAATTCCTTCTGTTTTCAAAACGTTTCCATCCCTTTGCAGGGAAAGGGTTCTGTAAAGAGAAATCCAGGTTGGCCCTGGCGACAACACCGCAAGTTTCCATCCCTTTGCAGGGAAAGGGTTCTGTAAAGAATTTTAGGTTTGACTGCTCAATCGTTCACAGTTAAAGTTTCCATCCCTTTGCAGGGAAAGGGTTCTGTAAAGCAGTTATGATACCAGGAGTAGGCTTAGCTACTACAGTTTCCATCCCTTTGCAGGGAAAGGGTTCTGTAAAGTCTTTCTAGTGAACACGTTTACGTCGTTGCTCATGGCTGGTTTCCATCCCTTTGCAGGGAAAGGGTTCTGTAAAGAATACAGTGGAGATAACGGAGAAGGGTTATATTCAAACGTTTCCATCCCTTTGCAGGGAAAGGGTTCTGTAAAGAAGATAAAGTCCAGGCTATGGCTTGGATATCTAAAAATGTTTCCATCCCTTTGCAGGGAAAGGGTTCTGTAAAGAGTTCACTTGTAGAAGCCTTACTGGGAGAGAGTTTGAGACCCCCAAATCGACACCACTTTTTTAAATGTCAATAAGGGCAAGATTCTTCTCAATAAAACTCTCATTTCGTAAGCTGGAAACCTTGCTACAAGCGCAATCGACACCACTCAACGAAGTTATGCGGTTTTCAAGGATCGGAGGAGTGGTGTCGATAAAATTTCAACCCACTCCCTAAAAATAAAATGTCTCACCTATAATTGTCAAGTTTTTGACCGACTCCACACCCAAAGATGCAGTAGCTCCTCAGTGCTCAACGCTCAGAACTGTTTTGTTGTTTTATCATGGTTTGATGAATTACCATTTGCACGTAGCTAAAGCGGATGATTTCAGTTGAACATCTGAGTAAAACATACGGCTCTACCTCAGCAATTACTGATGTTACTTTCGACGTCGAACCAGGGGAGATTTTGGGGTTTTTGGGACCAAATGGTGCTGGCAAAACCACAACCATGCGAATCTTGGCTGGTTATTTGCCAGCGACGAGTGGCACAGCGCGGATTGCTGGCTTTGATGTCCATGACAATTCTCTGTTGGTGCGCCAACGGATTGGTTACTTACCAGAGACGCCGCCGTTGTATCCAGAGATGACGGTGGAGGGATTTTTGTATTTTGTGGCGCGGATTAAGGGAGTTTCGGCGGGCGATCGCGCCACCAAAATCACAGCCGCAATCGAACGCTGCAATTTACAAGAAAAACGTCACGTCATTATTCGCAAACTTTCCAAAGGATATCGTCAGAGAGTCGGCATTGCTCAAGCAATTGTCCACGATCCACCAGCCATCATTTTAGATGAACCCACAGTCGGACTCGACCCCCGGCAAATCATTGAGGTGCGAAATTTAATTAAAAGTCTTGCGGGAAGCCACACAATCATTATCTCTACTCACATTTTGCCAGAAGTGAGCATGACTTGTAGCCGTGTCGCAATCATCAACGGTGGGAAAGTTGTCGCAACAGATACACCCGACAATCTCATGAACCAATTGACAAAAGGTTCCGGATATGAAATAGAAATTGAAGGAGAAGCGGCTCTCGCCAAACAAGTCCTGCAAAATGTAGCAGGGGTAAACTTTGTCGAATCAATTTCTGCGCTGGGAATGCACAGTCATACCTCCTTAAAGGAAAACCAAGCATACCTGCGGGTGATATCACAACCAGGAACAGAACCAGGAAAAGATATTGCAGCGGCGTTGATCACAACAGGATTCGGTTTACTAGAAATGCGGCGTGTTAACGCTACTCTAGAAGATGTATTTTTACAACTAACTACAGAAGAAAAAATTTTGGAGACTGAAACAGAAATCGCAGAGGAAAAAGAAGGAGAAGCAGCCTAAATGGGTGTCGTACTGGGTAATATTATTGCCATTTACCGCCGAGAGTTACAAAGTTATTTTGTATCACCTTTGGCATATGCAATTGCTGGTGTCTTTTGGCTTCTATCTGGGTTATTCTTCGTGCTTATTTTGATGGGATCAGAAGGCATTCTGCAAACAGTCACTGCATTAGATTTACAAGGACAACAATTTGGAGTGCCAGTTCCACCAATAGATGTTCCTTACGAACTTGTCAGGGCATTTTTGGATCGAATGGGATGGCTATTGTTGTTTGTGTTGCCAATTCTTTCTATGGGACTTTATGCCGAAGAACGCAAGCGCGGCACTTTAGAACTTCTCGCCACATCACCACTGACAAACTGGGCGGTAGCTGTTGGTAAATTATTAGGAGTTTTGACATTTTTCATCACAATGGTAGTGCCGATCATGGGATTAGAAACCATTGCTTTGAGTGCGTCAAGTCCACCAATGCCACCAGCCATACCCTTACTAGGACATTTAGGACTCATCTTACTAGCAGCAGCAATTTTATCTTTGGGAATGTTCATTTCTTCTTTGACAGATAGTACAATTCTGTCTGCAGTTTTCACATTTGCACTAATGTTATTACTCTTGTTCGTTGATTTAATTGCCAAAAATATTGGTGGTTCTATGGGAGACGCACTAGGACATCTATCATTGCTGAAACATTACAACACCTTAGTACAAGGTATATTCGATACGAGCAGCCTGATTTTATTTGCCAGTTACATTCTTCTCGGCATCTTTCTTACGGCTCAATCAATTGATGCATTGCGTTTTCAACGTTCATAGGGAGGAAGAGGGAACAGTTCCCCTCTTACACAACAAAAAAAATGAAACTTCTCGCTAAAAAGAAACCTTTAAAAATTTTATTTTGGTTTGGTCCGTTCCTCCTTGCTGCAGGCTTAACATCTGGATTCGTATCCCAGAATTGGGGACCAATTCAACTCACATTGATAATTTTGGGAACACTCATCATTGTATTGTGGCTGATATGGCAAAACAAGCAGAATAACTGGTTGGGACAACGTTCTACCCAAGCTAGTACTAATGCTTTGATTGCGACTTTGGCAGTTTTAGCGATTTTAGGATTGATTAATTTTTTAGGAACTCGCTACGATACACGAGTTGACTTGACAGAAACTAAGTTGTTTACCCTTGCACCCCAGTCACGGGAATTGGTACGCAACTTACAAGTACCAGCAAAAATATTGCTGTTTGACGTTAATCAAGACCCCGTAGACAGGGACTTACTAGAAAATTATCGTCGGCAAAGCTCTAAGTTTAGTTTTGAGTATATAGATCCACAAGCAAGACCAGGATTAGCACGTAAGTTTGGTGTCAAAGACTATGGAGAAGTTTACTTGGAATTTGGCGATAAACGGCAATTAGTTCAGGTAGTAGGTCCGCAGCAACGTTTATCAGAAGTAAAATTAACAAATAGTCTGCAACAAATCAGCAGTATAAGCTCTGCTAAAGTTTACCTCCTCCAAGGTCACGGCGAACACGAACTTTCTGGTAAAGGCGAAGGAGTTATATCGCAAGCGGTTAAAGCATTAAATGATAAAGGTTACACCACTTCAGCTTTGAATCTGGTAGAAAAGTCTAGTATTCCTCAAGATGCTAATGTTGTAGTCGTTGCAGGTCCGAAGCGATCGCTATTTGAGAACGAAGTCAAAGCACTACAAGACTACCTCAATCGAGGTGGAAATGTAATGCTGATGATTGATCCAGATACAGACCCCAAACTCGAAAGCTTGCTTGCCCAGTGGGGTGTAAAATTAGATAACCGTTTGGCAGTTGATGTTTCTGCAAGTGTTGGACTTGGTCCTGCAGCACCTTTGGTAACTCAATATGGAAAACACCCGATTACCAAAGATTTTGGCAACGGTATCTCTTTTTATCCCTTAGCACGACCGATTGACACAAATCCAGTACCTGGTATTCAGGCGACTCCCTTGTTACTCACCAAAGCTTATCCTAATAGCTGGGCAGAAAGTGACCAGCAAAGTGAGAACTTGAAATTTAATCCTGAGAGCGATCGCAAAGGTCCACTAACATTAGGCGTAGCATTAACAAGGAAACTATCAGCAAAATCTGAAGCTACATCTAACTCTACCCCCACACCGACACCAACTGCAACACCTCAAACCCAAGCCAGCCCGACTCAGCGCGCCACACCCACAACTGCTGCAACACCAGCCAGCCCAACTCAGCGCGCCACACCCACAACTGCAGCGACTCCAGCCAGCCCGACTCAGCGCGCCAAACCGATAGCTGCTGCTACACCTCAAACATCAGCCAGCCCGACTCAGCGCGCCAAACCCACAACCCCAGCGACTCCAGCCAGCCCGACTCCCACGACTACACCAACAGCAACTGCAACTCCAGCCAGCCCGACTCCCTCATCAACCTCGGGTGAGTCACGAATGGTGGTGTTAGGAAATTCAGATTTTATCATCAATGGCTTGTTCGACAAGCAACTCAATGGAGACGTGTTTCTCAACTCAGTCACTTGGCTAAGTCAGCAGGATCAACAACCGCTTTCAATTAGTCCAAAAGAAGTCATAAACCGTCGCATCAACCTAACAGGAGTACAAGCCCTGCTTTTAGAGTTATCATCTCTGGTGATTTTACCTCTGATCGGGCTAGTGGTGGCAGCTATTTTCTGGTGGACACGAAGATGAAATTACAGCGAACAACTTTAATTCTGATACTGCTAGCGCTTGGTTTAGGTGGTTTTGTCTACTTCCATGAAATAAAGAATGCACCTGAACCAAAGGAAGTCAAGCAGCAGCAAAAAATCTTCTCTTTCAAAGAGGATGATGTGCAGTCTTTGACAGTCAAAACTCAAAATCAGACTTTAAATCTGGAACGTACTGACAAGTCTGAAGAACCCAAGTGGATGATGAAATCTCCTGAAGTCGCTCCAGCAAGTAGTGCTATTGTAGGTTACTTGATGAATTTGCTAGTGGAGGGAAAGAGCGATCGCATTGTATCCATCTCACCCAACCAGCTTGCAGAATTCGGCTTAGATCAGCCTCAAACAACTATCGATATCAAACTAAAAAATCAGAAAACACATCAGTTAATTTTGGGTAAGCCTGACTTTAACCGCCGTTTCCTGTATGCTCAAATTGATCCTCAGAACAAACCAGGTGGCAATAATGATGTGCTATTAGTATCTACGGATTTTGAAAATGCAGTTAATCGAGAACTATCAGAGTGGAAACAACCTATAGATGATGGCAAAAAACCCACTCCCAGTATTGAGAAACCTATAGATGATGGAAAAAAGCCCACTCCCAATACTGCTAAACCCATAGATGATGGAAAAAAGCCCACTCCCAGTATTGAGAAATCTACAGATGATGGAAAAAAACCCACTCCTAGTAGTGAGACATCTATAGATAATGGAAAAAAACCCACTCCCAATACTGATAAACCAACTCCAGCAAACAGCAAATAACAGCTTTTATTATTTGAGGTGATGGTATAGTTTGTTTTCAACAAACTTCACTCGTCATAACTGCCAGGTTCAGATACGTTTATCAGTAAATCGATGATATTTTTGTGCTTTTTATGGAACTTCAGTAATTCCAAGTAAGCTAAAGGAACAATGATTGGCCACAAGATAGTAGCTACAACCAAAACGATAGTAGAATAGAAGCGTTGCTCTGAATCCATGTCTTCATCTGCTAAAAAAAATACCACCCATTGATTAAAAAAACAGGAAGCCATGATTAAATAGACTATAATTACAAGGTAAGTAATAAGCATTGGTGTCATGATAATATAGTTTTAAATAAAACCAAGTACAGTAGAGATCTTGCCTCACGTTTATAACAAGACCTTAGTTAAGGTATATCATGTATATGTTTTTTTTATTGTTTCGTATAACGTATACTTTCAAGTAGGACTCAACTCTATTCTAAACAAAACAAAAAAGAGAAGTTATTCACTTTCCATAAAACCTGCTATCAAATTATAAAGTTCTCTTACATTAATAATGTATATAAAATTCTTTTTTCAAGAGTAATTCTACTGAAAAGACCGCTTCCAAGAACTTGCTAGTCTTTAGAATGTGTTCATGATAAGTCCAACCGCAACACTACTTATTTCCTGTCCCGATCAAAGAGGATTGGTCGCAAAAATTGCCAACTTCATCTATGCTAATGGTGGTAATATTATCCAGGCGGATCAGCATACAGACTTTACAGCAGGGTTATTTCTCACTCGTATTGAGTGGCAGTTAGATGGGTTTAATTTGCCGCGTGACTTAATTGCACCAGCATTCAATGCCATTGCTCAACCACTGCAAGCTAAATGGGAATTGCACTTTTCTGATACTGTCCAGCGGATTGCGATTTGGGTGAGTCGTCAAGATCATTGTTTATTTGATTTAATTTGGCGACAACGTGCAAAAGAATTTGCTGCACAGATACCTGTCATTATCAGTAATCATCCTGATTTAAAAGTAGTAGCAGAACAGTTTGATATCGACTATCACCACATCCCCATCATCAAGGAAAACAAACAGGAACAGGAAGCCAAGCAATTAGAATTACTACAGCAGTACAAAATAGATTTAGTTGTCTTAGCAAAATATATGCAAATTGTTAGTGGAGAATTTATCGTCAAATTTCCACAAATTATTAATATTCATCATTCATTTTTACCAGCTTTTGTTGGAGCAAATCCCTATCACAAAGCTTTTGAAAGAGGTGTAAAAATTATCGGTGCAACCTCTCATTATGTGACTGATCATTTAGATGCAGGACCAATTATTGAGCAAGATGTGGTACGAGTAAGTCACCGTGATGAAGTTGAGGATTTGATTAGAAAAGGAAAGGATTTGGAGCGAGTTGTTTTAGCAAGAGCAGTGCGTCTACATTTACAGAATCGTGTATTAGTGTATGGTAATAAAACAGTCGTGTTTGAATGAGTAAAGCAGCCATCGCACTTCTTTTTGAGTTGTAAGAATTATTGAACCGCTAAAACGAGACTGCTATATTGCTTATTTCAGACAACCTCAAAGTTTCCAAGTGTGCAAACTGCCTCTTCAGATTTTAGCTTGTGGGTTTATCTTCTATTTTGTTGTTGTTAACAACTTTAACGTGTTCAAAAAAGTTAGACATCCAAGGTAAAACCACAAGAATTATGCCTAAGACTATCAGAAATAAAGAGATTCCAAAGATTTGGTCACGAGGAATTTCGAGAACACCGCGTAAAATAACTTCTCGCAAAGCAGAAACAATAGTAATTTCTACTGCTGCAACTACGGATATTCGTTGGTCTTGTAAGTAATCAATTAATAGTCTAAATAATTCTACCAGAATCAAAATAAACAGAATATCAGATGTAACTTGCCGTAAATCTAGTGGATGCAAAAAAGAGAAGAACATATCTCCCAATCGTAAAAGCATCACACAGAACAAACCAAGACAAAGAGAGATGACAATAAAGTCTTGAAAAATCTCTAGATTACGTACGATGGTATCTCTTTGGAGCCAACTCTTTAATCCTATCATTATCCGTTTTGGCATGGTATCTCCGGACATTCTAGATTCGTCCAGCCCTATGATAAACAATTCAAAATTGAAAATATGCTCTATGTCTTACAGAACTTTATAAATAACCTTTAATATCAACTGTGCTTAATTACTTATATTTCCTGCGTAACCTGATCCCAATCCCCTGCGATCTCGCCCAGAGGGTGCTGCAGACTAGTAAGGTTCTTGGTTTTTTATAAGTATTGATCCCAATATCATATGATATAGGACTCCTATTTGATTTTAGAAAAAAACTCAGTATACCTTCATTGCTTTTTCCCTGTTAAGCGTTAAGCGTTCCCTGTTAAGCGCCCTGACGAGTTGTTCACCAAATCAAACCGAATTCCTATAGGTAGTATTTTCTGTTGAGTTCATATCATAATTAAAAAAGAGTTAAGAAACATGAAGCTGGACTGTCTTTAATATGAGCAAAATATCTCTAAACTTAATAGCAATATCTATCTTTATCATGACGATGTCTAGCCTCTTGGGACCATTGTTGCACATATCACCTGTAATCCCGGCAACACTAACCTTTAGCGTTTTGGGAATAGCAACTCTTGATTCATTTAGTTTACAAGGCAAGGGTGGTAGTTTACTTATAGATTGGATAGCGGGTTTTTCTCCAGAACACAGAGAACGCATCATTCATCACGAAGCCGGACATTTTCTAGTTGCTTATCTACTAGAAATTCCAGTGATGAACTATACCCTAAGTGCCTGGGAAGCACTCAAACAAAGACAACCAGGACAAGGTGGTGTGAGTTTTGATGATGGCGAATTAGCATCCCAACTAGAACGGGGTACAATCAGTGCTCAAAAGCTAGACCGTTACTGTACCATTTGGATGGCTGGTATTGCTGCTGAAACATTAGTTTACGAAAACTCAGAAGGAGGAGCTGATGACAGAAGCAAGCTCTTAATGGTATTGACAAAATTAGGTTTTTCTGAATCGTTAGGTGATCAGAAACAGCGCTTTTGTACACTCCAAGCCAAAACGCTTTTGGAAGAAAACTGGTCGGCATATCAAGCCTTAGTGAATTCTATGCGAGAACGTGCAACAGTTGCAGAGTGTCAAACTGCAATTGCACAAGCTTTTGACACTCCCCAAATTGCCTAATTTATGAGAATTGAAAAACCAAGTTCCCGGACTTCTCACCAGAAATCCGGGAACTTGGTTTTTCATGAATGATTTAGAATCCCTTCCGTATTCTGCGTTCTTCTTTAAGGTATATTTGCGGTGTTGTGGCATGAGAACATTCGGGTATCAGCCATGTCTCGTTCTATCAGCATTTTTAGGAACTTTGAATTCCAACAATCTCAGTCTAGTTCTTCAAAGTGGTCTTCTACAACAGCCATTTTTCTAAAATGAGGAGAGAACTCTATGCAAAGTAACGACAAAAAAATTGCCCTAGTCACCGGGGCGAATAAAGGGCTTGGTTTTGAAATCAGCCGCCAATTAGCAAAACAAGGAATTACCGTACTGATAGGTGCCCGTGATGAAACCAAAGGTAAGGAAGCAGCGGAAAAATTACAGGCTGAAGGGTTTGATGTGCAGTCTATCAAACTCGATGTTACAGATACTTCTACCATCGAAACTGTAGCTAAGACTGTTGAAGAAAAATTTGCCAAGCTTGATATTTTAGTCAATAATGCTGGTATTCTCGGTGGTCGGGAACAACTCCCAAGTTCTGTTTCTGTAGCTTCGGTCAAAGAGATATTTGAGACAAATTTCTTCGGTGTCATTTCTGTGACTCAGGCGTTTTTACCGCTTTTGCACAAAAGTCCAGCAGGACGCATCGTTAATGTGTCGAGTGGGCTTGGTTCCCTGACGCAACACAGTGACCCGAACCATGCCTTATACGATACAAAATTATTGGGCTACAATTCCTCTAAGACAGCGCTTAATGCTTTTACAGTTACGCTGGCGTACGAACTGAAAGACACCCCCATAAAGGTCAATTCTGCTGATCCAGATTCGTGCAAAACAGACATGGGAACTGATGAGGCTACTTACACTGCAGAGCAAGGTGCTGACACTCCCGTATGGCTTGCTACACTTCCAGAAGATGGTCCAACAGGTGGTTTCTTTAATTCCCGCAAGCCGATTCCTTGGTGATTGCTTAGGTAGGCACTACCCACCTTTTTCATTGATTGCACACATTGAGAGGAGGAAAGTATGACCATTTCAAAATTATCTGCTTCAGAGCAAGAAACAATCACAGATGCGGTTTTAGCTGCTAACTTAAAAAGTCAGCAAGAAAAAGGACCAGATTTACGCCAAGTACACCCGAAAAGCCATGCGTTAGTTTGGGGAGAATTTATCGTCGAGAATGACATTCCTGCTGCACTAAAAGTTGGCGTATTCGCTACAGTTCAAACCTATCCCATCTGGGTTCGTTTTTCTAATGCTGCACAAGCAGAAAAGCGGGGTAAGTTCGCTTCAGATAAAAAACCTAATGCTCATGGCTTGGCAATAAAATTGATGAGTGTTGAAGGCGAAAAAGTTCTTGATGATGAAGACAAAACTCAGGATTTTATTCTTCTCAATCATCCAGTCTTTTTCCTACGAGATGTCAAGGGTTATGTTGATCTTGCCAAAGTAGCAAGTGGACAAGCTGATCCAGAATTAACGCAAGCCATGCAACCTTCTTTTGCAATACTCCAGGAAATTGCTAGTAAAAAAATCAGCAATCCACTTTTCATTCAGTACTGGAGTACGACACCATACAAATTAGGTTCTCAAGCTATCAAGTTTTCTGTCAAACCTCAACAAATAGAAGCAGTTCCCGACTCAATACCGGATGCTGATAATTATTTACGTGAAGCAGCCGTCAAATATCTGGATCAAGAAGGTCAGGATGCTTTTTTTGACTTTCTCATTCAGCTTTATGTAGATGAAGAAAAAACTTCTATTGAAAATCCAATGCAGGAGTGGAAAGAGGAAGATTCACCTTTCATCAAGGTAGCTACTATCAAGATTCCTAGCCAAAAATTTGACTTTGATGAGCGAAAACGATTGGATGAGGGTTTGTCTTTCAACCCTTGGCATACTTTACCTGAACATGAACCAATTGGTAGCGTGAATTTAGCTCGGAAAAAAATTTACCAAGAACTTGCTAAATATCGACGAGAGCAAATCGAAATGCGTTTGAGAGAACCTCAACCTTTCGCTTTTACAGAGGATGATCCTCGTTAAATAGACTTCTTGTAAAAGTCATCATAACTCAGATCCTGCACTATTGTTATTTAGCTTCGATTAAGGAGGCAGAGCCTGCCAACGCTCGTTACCAGGCTGCAGCCTGGTAACGAGAATAATTGCATCCCCTACACCCTTATACCCTTACCCCCTTACACCCCTAGTTCATGACACATTCTTTGCAACGACTTGCTGTTGTTTCTTTTGCAAGGATGCATACAGTCTATTCAATGCATTCACGTAAGCTTGAGCAGATGCTACGATGATATCTGTGTTGGCTGCATGACCTGAAAACACTCTACCTTCATGCTTTAGACGGATAGTGACTTCACCAATCGCATCAATACCCGCTGTGACTGATTGTACAGAAAACTCAATTAACTGGTTCGGTACGTTGACAACACGATTGATGGCTTTGTAAACTGCATCTACTGGTCCTGTACCGATCGCAGCATCAATTAATTCTTCGCCTTCTGGAGTCCGAAGTGTGACTGTTGCGGTAGGACGAGCATTACTACCACAAGAAACTTGCACTAATTCTACACGGAATAAATCCGGAGCTTGTTGGATTTCATCAATAACAATTGCTTCCAAGTCCCAATCAGAAATTTCTTTCTTTTTGTCTGCGACTTCTTTGAATCTGACAAATGCTTTATTTAATTCAGTTTCTGTGAGTTCATATCCCAATTCTCTCAAACGTGTCCGGAAAGCATTTCTTCCTGAATGTTTGCCCAAGACAATTTTATTTTCTGTCAAGCCAACTAGTTGGGCATCCATAATTTCATAGGTGAGCTTATTTTTGAGCACACCGTCTTGATGAATTCCAGACTCGTGAGCAAAAGCATTCGCACCCACAATTGCTTTATTCGGTTGAACGAGCATTCCTGTCAAGTTAGAAACCAGACGGGATGTTTTGTAAATTTGTCTGGTGTCAATATTTGTTAATGGTTCTTCCGAATCAATGGAACGTCCAAAGAAGGGGTTGAAGTATTGTCGACGGACGTGCAAACCCATCACTAATTCTTCTAATGCTGCATTTCCTGCACGTTCACCAATACCGTTGATAGTACATTCTAACTGTCTGGCACCGTTTTTCACAGCTTCTAAGAAGTTGGCGACAGCCATTCCTAAATCATTGTGTCCATGAACAGAAATAATTGCTTGATCTATGTTTGGTACATTTTCTTTAATCCCTTTTATGAGTGCCCCAAATTCACTCGGTGTGATATAACCTACCGTGTCAGGAATATTAACTGTTGTTGCTCCGGCGGCGATCGCTCGCTCTAAAACTTGATAGAGGAATTCTGGCTCAGAGCGTCCTGCATCTTCCGGAGAAAATTCTACATCATCAGTGAATGTTTTGGCATAAGCCACCATTTCTTCAGCAATCGCTATTACTTCTGATCTTGTCTTTTTCAGTTTGTACTTGAGGTGAATATCGCTTGTTGCAATAAAAGTATGAATTCTCCCTTTGGCAGCTGGCTTGATTGCTTGGGCTGCAGTTTTAATATCTTCGTGTCGCGCTCTTGCTAAACTACAGATCACAGGACCATCTTGTGTCCCCACAACTTGGGCAATCTTAGTCACAGCCTCAAAATCTCCAGGACTGGCAAACGCAAAGCCTGCTTCTATTACATCCACACCCAGACGTGCCAGTTGCTTAGCGATAGTTAGTTTTTCATCTATGTTCAGTGTTGCTCCCGGACACTGCTCACCATCTCGAAGTGTGGTGTCAAATATGATGATTCTATCTTGTGTCGTGTTCATTTGCGGCTTGTTGTTGACTTCTTACTTGTGACTTAAAATACTTTTTACCTTAGTTTCTTTGCAATTCCTCTTGTAAATTATTGCTAAGGTAACTGAGAATCTACTTTTTCTATTCTGTCCCGAATATCATTTAAATCTATATATCTATCAGTAGCGTTACGTAGTTCTCTAGCTATCATTCCTTCTGTTGATACTACTGTAATATGCGTATTTTTTCCCCGTAACAGTTCTATTGCTCTTTCAAAATCTCCATCTCCACTAAATAAAACAACTCGATCATACTGATCTACTGTATTAAACATATCTACAACAATTTCTATATCTAAATTAGCTTTTTGTGAGTAACGACCAGATGAATCATCATAATATTCTTTTAAAATTTTCGTTCTAACTGTATAACCTAAACTAATGAGAGCATCTCTAAATCCTCGTTGATCTTGTAGGTCTTTTAAGCCAGTGTACCAAAAAGCGTTGATTAAGGTTGTGTCTGATTGTTCGTGCCTGAAATATTCTAAGACTCTTCGTGGGTCAAAAAACCAGCCATTTTTTTGTTGAGCATAGAACATATTGTTTCCGTCTACAAAAATAGACAGACGATTCATCGTAAAACCCATAGTAAAGTTACACCTAATAATATATAAGCAATTTAGATTTAACAATAGATGATAGCAGCAATTAGAAAATATTAATTCTGGTGGTATCTATAAATTATATATTGTCATATATAGCTTTTATCTAACCTCTAGCATTTAAAAAATCGACGGAAGCATTTGAGTAGTCGCTGTCCTCCAGTTTAGTAATGTTAATTTTTTTCTCTCTTGGCTGGTAAGCGTGCCCCTATAATCAAAATCTACCAAGAAAATTGACTACGTAACAGCATTCTTTGGTCTATACCAATCAAGTTTACTCCTAAAGAGGTATCGAAAAGTTTAAGAATTAGCTCGCTTACCAAAGAGCAGACTGGCTGTATCCTCCAGACATGCTTTGTGCTGGCGTAGCCTTTCAAGAAACACAGGGGTGTGGGGGTGTAAGGGAGCCACTGCCGTGCGCGGGTTCCCCGCGTTGAGGCATGTGGCGTGAGCCAGT
>NZ_CAWPKW010000263.1:0-47171 GCF_963888615.1 Brasilonema octagenarum UFV-OR1
AAATAAAGAGAGAGGTAGAAAATACTCGAGTATTTTCTACCTCTCTCTTTATTTACAATACCCCCAGGGGAATTCGAATCCCCGTCGCCTCCGTGAAAGGGAGGTGTCCTAGGCCTCTAGACGATGGGGGCGCTAGTTCAACACTTTCAATACTATAACTATTTTTTTTACTGATGTCAACAGCTTTTTGAAAAAAACTTTCTAGGAAAATGAGAAATAGGGACACTCTAACTGTTTTTCAGCAAAAATACTTAAGAAGAAGAAGAATGGATAACTCAGAGTATAGTCACAGGCAATCATCACTCCTGGTTCACAACAACATAAAAAATGTATACTTAGTAACTAAACATCAAACGATAAATCGATTTGGTGAGAAACTCTCGGTGTGATGTTGCACGCAGTAGAATTAAGATTTACTATTCTTTACAAAAGATTTTGAAATATCTCGGTCAAAATCTACAGCATGGAAGCATCTTTTGAAATCACCCTGCAAATCGTGATTGCCGTGTTTGCAGGTATTAGCGCTCAAGTACTGGCTGCATCCCTTCGGGTACCCAGTATCGTCTTTTTGCTGATGTTTGGCATCCTGCTTGGCTCTGATGGCTTTGGGCTGTTAGATCCTCATATGCTAGGCACTGGGCTAGAAGTTATCGTCGCTTTGGCAACAGCAATTATTCTGTTTGAAGGCGGACTAAGCCTTGATCTCGAAGAGTTAAGCAAAGTTTCCACTAGCCTGCAACTGCTTGTCACCTTGGGAACGATGATCACGCTGCTTGGGGGTAGTATGGCAGTGCACTGGCTGGGTGAATTCCCTTGGCCAATTGCTTTTCTCTACGCTTCCTTAGTTGTGGTTACAGGACCAACTGTTGTTAGTCCTTTGCTCAAACAAATTAATGTGGATCGGCAGGTTGCAACGCTTTTGGAAGGGGAAGGCGTTCTTATTGACCCAGTAGGAGCTATCCTCGCCGTTGTGGTGCTCAACACCATATTAAACGACCATACCGACTTTATGACGGCAATGAGCAGTCTCACGCTGCGCTTAGGTGTTGGTGGCGTGATTGGTGCAGCCGGTGGCTGGCTAATGTCCTTAATTTCCAAACGTGCCAATTTTCTGTCGTTTGAACTCAAAAACCTGGTTGTTCTGGCGGGATTATGGGGCTTATTTGCTTTATCGCAAATGATTCGCAGCGAGTCGGGATTAATGACAGTTGTCGTTGCAGGAGTTGTTTTTGGAGCTTCTTCAGTGCCAGAAGAACGATTGTTGCGGCGTTTCAAAGGTCAGCTGACTATTCTCAGCGTTTCGGTGTTGTTCATTTTGCTTGCTGCTGACTTATCAATTGCGAGTGTCTTTGCTTTGGGTTGGGGTGGTGTGTTCACGGTGCTAGTTTTGATGTTTATCGTTCGCCCGATAAATATCCTCTTTTGTACTTGGAACAGTGAATTTAACTGGCGACAGAAATTGTTTTTAAGTTGGGTTGCCCCACGCGGAATAGTTTCTGCCTCCGTTGCTTCTTTGTTTGCAATTTTACTGACGGAGCGCGGAATTAACGGTGGTGAAGCTATCAAAGCTTTGGTGTTTCTCACAATTATCATGACTGTGTTCTGTCAAGGGTTAACGGCTGCTTGGTTTGCCAAATGTCTGGAAATCACCTCAAAAGACGCGATAGGGGCGGTGATTGTCGGTTGTAACCCCTTGAGTTTATTAATTGCTCGGTTGTTCCAAGAATGGGGAGAACCAGTGGTGATGATTGACACTGACGCACAACGCAGTGAACAAGCCCAAGCACAAAATCTAAGAGTTATCTCCAGCAGTGCCTTGGATACTGGTGTATTGGAAGAAGCAGGACTTGGCTCAATGGGAACTTTCTTAGCAATGACTAGTAATGGTGAGGTTAATTTTGTCTTAGCACAACGTGCTGCAGAAGAGTTTAATCCGCCACGTGTCTTGGCTGTTTTCCCTCGCGATCCACAAGCAACAATCTCTACGAATGAGAATACGGTTAGTCAGGCTTTGATCCCAGATTTACCAATTAAAACCTGGAATGATTATGTGAATGACGGACAGGTGAAGTTGGGGACAACGACGCTTAATGAATCTAGTTTTGACTTTCAACAAGAGCATTTGATGGCATTAATTAGAGCTGGCGAGTTGATACCGCTATTGGTAGAACGAGAAGAACATCTTCAAGTTATGCCTGCAGCGCAAGAGTGGGAAGTTGGCGATCGCATTATCTACCTCTTACACGATCCCAGACCACAATTATTAAAACGCTTGTCGGGTGCTAGCCAATCTACTCGCCTCGCCCTTGAAAAATTACCGAAGGTTGAAGAAATACCGTTGGCAAAACTCTCTCAACTTTCTCGTAGCGATGCTCGCACACCTTAAAATTTATTATCCCTGAGCATTGGCTGGTTGCTGCTGTACTTTATCTGTCTGTGGGAGCGTTCCTTCTGAATACATTTTTTTCAATTGCAATTCTAGCCACAGCACACTCAATAAATGCACAACAGATAGAACTATGGCAGTAACCGAGATCAGATAACTATGTATTGTGTAAAGGTGCTGGACAGTGACGGTACTAATTGCTCCACCACCAGTCAAAATATCTCGCAGTATTGAACCAACCAAAGGAATAGCTTCTATGGTTCCCAGTTCGATGTTAAAACGCCAAAATCCTTCTTGGTCCCAAGAGAGGATCATCGCTGTCCAACCCAATCCAATCGCACTTAGGGTAAAGAAAATTCCACTGATCCAAGCAGTCAGCCAACTCTTGCGAAATTGTCTGCTGACAAACATGATCACAACTTGGATCAGAGCAATAACAACAACCGCGTTACCAGTTATCTGGTGCGCTTTGTGGAACAACCACCCGTATGGAACTTCTGTGTCAATAATTTTCAATGACTGGTAAGCTCGACCTGCTGCTGGTTCATAGTAAAAGGACAACAAAATTCCGGTGGTAGCACCAACCAGGGTTAAAGTGATGATGACTACCGATAATATTGTTGTGATTCGCCGCAGAACCACATCTGACTGTGTGTTGTGCATGGCTAAGCACTTCCTTAATTATCTTTACTTATATTACGAGTGTAACTAAGAATTATTAAGAATAGTTAGTTTTTGAAAAGAATTATTATTAATATTTTATACTAAGTATTGAACCCAATTTTTCAATGGTTCTGGTGAACCGTACCACAATCCAGAGCTTTTAGGAGAATGCCTGACTCCTTCTATAACAATGTTTTGGGCACCTTGAAGATGAGCCGCTTCAATGGGTATAATTCCGTCACCCCACGTGTTACCTTTGCCGCAAGTTAACTGATAGCTACTGTAAGCTAACCAACTACCCCTACGCCTTTGCCCAAAGATAGTTTTTCCAGCTACACAAACGTAGCGAATATTTTTGTAAAATGCTCCAGGATAGTTTTGATTAACAAAATCCAAATTCCAGCGTGTCCAGCGTTCTTGGCTGATATGAGGTGTACCCAATGTAATCAGAGTTGCAACTAGAGGGTGAGCTTGCCATACAGATGAAGTGACCTCACCACGTCCTGAGTAAGGTTTTTCTCCCAAGTAAATCCGAGAAAGCCAACCTCCAGCTGAGTGACCAATCAAGTTAATTTGAGAGGTATTGCATCGCTGTAACATCTGGTTGACCGTCGCATGGAGTTGCTGCAAAATAGGTGTCACAGATCTTCCGCCAAGAGTGGGTATCCAGTCACGCCGTCGCAGTGCTACAGTCACAGCAGGAAAACCCAATTCCTGCAAAGATTGTTCTAGTGAGCGGTAAGCGACTCCGCTTTCTAGATATCCCGGCAAAATAACTGTCGGTAAAGGCATTTTTGATATTGGATAAAGATTAGAGATGAAAAAGCATCATTTTGGAAGCAGAATGTTAGCGAGTGCAACTTTTGAATAAAATATCCGTCATTTTTGAAAAAATAACAAGTTAAAAAATTGGTGTTGTTCGGTGTTTTCAATTTCAAATAGAAAGCTATTATTTGAAGAGGGGCGCTTCCGTTCTACTACTATACTATATGTTACATGTTACCTCTAAAGATAAGACTGCTAAATAACTGCAACTAAGTCGAGTGAACGATAATAGCAAAGTAATAGATTGCTAGATAACTGCAACTGAGTCGAGTGAACGATAAAAGCTATGTCCTACGTCTCCGTCCTGAAAAATATACCCGAATTCTTAAGCCAGCCGACTGGGATAGCAGTCCTAGCATCTCTTGGCATTCACAGTGCTATCGCCTTTCTCCTGCCGATAGTGCCAATGAATTCTTCTAAACCTAAGCAAGAACCATCATTAAAAAGCAGTGTTGGACTTGTTGAATTAAGTCAATCCGAAAAAAACCGTCTACCACAACCAGGCGTACCACAACTCTCTTTACAACCGCCAGCACCCGCATTACTACCACAAGTTCCTTCGCCAAAGTTTGCCAATCAATCAATCCCATCATTACCGCCTCTACCACCATCAAGGTCTTCTACTCCTCTGATATTACCCCCCCTGCCTAGCAAAACGAATAATATAGCTATTGCTTCGTTACCGAAAAGTCAGTCTTTGCCAATTCTTTCCAAGAAAGATTTGCAACCTGATCCATCGTTAAGTGCGAAAGTCAAACCATTGCCTCGTTATGTAGAACCTGACCCATCGTTAAGTGCGAAAGTCAAACCATTGCCTCGTTATCCAGAAGAAAAGGTACAATTAGGAGAAGCTAAGCCACTGGCATCTTCTAGAACTCCTTACAATGTACCTCCAATACAGGCAGCTAACATAGCTCAGGAACAGGAACTCCTTAACACCTCTGCTCCTGTTTCCCCTGACCAGATGCCTCCCTCTGGTGATGTAAGCACTGTTACACAAACTACTCAGTCGGGGAGCGAAGTTTTACAGGGTGGGAATAATCAGCCGCTGGTAACCCCTGTTGTACAATCTCCACAAGTTGGAAATAACAACATCGCTTTAGCAGGGCAAAACCTCCCGCAATTGCAGCAAGGTTCAAATTTGCAAGCTCCTGAGTTACCCCCACTAGCAATTGCCAGGTCGTTGTCAACACCGTCAACACCTAAAACCTTTCCACAACGTTTGGCAGAAGCTAAACAGCAATATCCTAACTTAGAAACCAAACAGCCCATAGCTGAAACAGTTAATGGCAAAACAGCACAACAGGGCAACGTTGAAGGTGATTTGGTAGTCAATCGTGAAGGTCAAGTGGAGTCAATAGATTTCCGAAATAATACTGTTTCACCTGAGTTGAAAACATCTGCTAGGCAATATCTCAGAGAATATTTCCAAAAAAATCCTGTACAGGCAAATGGCAAGCCCAAGCTTTACCCATTTAACATTTCGTTCAAACCTAACAGCAATATTTCTAAAATTCCTGCATCAGAACTGTCAACCTCATCTCGAGTCAATCAAACACAACCAGCAACTAGCGCAGCACAACGCAGCTTAATTCAACGTTTGCGCTCAGTACCAGTCACCTTACTACCATCCAAAGAACCACAAAAAATCGAGATGACTCAGGGTTTGCGTCCCGACAGGGTTAATTTACAACCATCTAAACAACCGCAAAAAGTTAACCTGCCTCAGGGCTCTAGTTCATCATCAACGAACCAACAACTATCCCAAAACCAAACTCAGTCTGCACCGCAAGCAAATCTTGAACAACAAACTTCACGACGGCGACGGGTGGTTGTGATGCAGAATACGCCTGCACCACAAACTAATCAAGAAAAACAAACATCACAGCAACAGGTTGTTGTCAGACAGTCTGCATCTTCTTTACAAACTGATAAACAACAACAAACATCACAGCCATCACAGCAACGGGTTGTTATCAGACAAAGTACGTCGTCACCACAAGCTAATCTTAAACAAACTTCTGAGCAAGAAGTCACTAGCAATCAAGCTTCTGCTTCTGGTCAAAATAGTCAAAAATTACTACAACAGTTGCGTCAAATTAGAGATACAAGACAAGGCGGCAATCAGGAAAAATAAAAATAGTAATCACTCAACTAAAGTTCCTTATCTTGCTTCCTATTAATAAAAAACCCTCTAGTGTTCGAGAGGGTTTTTTTTTGTATTGTATTTTTAGCTATCTTGCCAGTTTTGTTCTGCTTTTTCGACAATGTAAGCAGCTACGTCTATAATGTCCTGTTCACTTAACTTACTCTTGAATGCGGGCATAGCATTCTTGCCATTTTGCACCTGGTAGATAATCGCTTGGATTGAGTCTGCATCATAATCCTCCAGGTACTTTGATAAAGCTTCCTTTTTCAAAGTTTTTTCGCTAATCAGGATGTTACCACCACCTATATGACAAGAAGAGCAGTTAGCTTTAAAGATTTTGGCACCGTAGGTTATTTCGGCTGCAAGTGCTGAATCAATAAATGTAAATTGGAACAAGGCGATCCTCCAACAGGGAGCGGCCCAAAGGCTGATCGCCAATAAAGCTATAAATAAAACTATTCTCAAGAGATTCTCCTTGCAACTAGCCTCCAGCGACTCAAAAACAGTCTCCAGTCACTATTGTAAGGCTGCCAGAAGTCTTAAAGGAACTACTCTTTGATACAGTTGCTAACTTCCAAGTGCCACTACGCCGTAATCTTGTAAATTGTTTGTGACTAACGAGGTAAGTTGTTTCTTTAGATACAAATTTTCTCAAAATTAGTGGTGACGAGTTTATCTCTCTTTGTTGCCATCAACTTTTGGACGAGGATAAAACTTGTCACCACTGATAACCCTTCATGTAAACATATCAACATTAGGGTCTGTGATCTAAAAGCGTAATTCGCTCTTTTTGCTGACGATGAAGTTTTTCTGTCAACAGCTTAAATCTAGCCTTCGACAGTGACTTTGCCAACCATACCTGCGCCACGGTGAGGTTCGCAGTAGAAAGTGTAGTCACCCGGAGCTGCGTCTGTTGGGATAGTTGTTGTTGTTTTTTGACCAGGACTCATGAGCAACTTCTTATGAGACAAATCTTTAGCAACTTCCTTACTCTTGGCAGGATTTTTGGCTGGATCAAACACAACATTATGAGGAGGAACTTTGTTGTTGAGCCATTCAATTGTGTCGCCTGGTTTAACCGTCAATTGCTTTGGCTGAAATACCAACATTCCTTTATCACTACCCAGTTTAACAGTATATGTTTCCGCTGAAGCACTGGGAGCAAAAACAACTAAGCTACTAACAACGAAAAAAGTTGTTAACAATGCTAGACCAAAGCGCCGTAAGCTTGACGCGATCATTTTCATAGCTTTCTCCTAACAGCAGGTTTTATCTTCCTTATCCATTTTAGATAAATTTAAGCCTAAATATGACAATCTGTCGTAGATGCAAAGTTTTTTTTAATATTGGCGAATCATACTATTCTCATCAGCAATGACAACTTGACTAAAAACACAAAGATGTATATCATTCATCAGTCTTAAGTACTAAGTTCCAAAAACTCTTTTTCTCCTCAATTCCAGTTCACTGACTCCAACTATTTTCCTAAGTGTTATAACTGTTAATAAACTTCATTAAAAATAGCTTGTAGTCGTTAGTCGGTAGTACAGCGCTCGTCGTCCCAAGTGGATCAAGTGGCGTGAGCCACGCTTGCTCTAACGCCTAATTCGTACGCTTGTACTGACGCAGAATTCAAAATATGTCCTGTGGACACGCTCTTGCAACTGAATCCAAAAAGCTTAGGTCATAAGCTTTTCAATGATTCTGTAGACGCGTAGCGATGAAAATGTGTGTGCTTTTTTTCTAGATGTACGAGTGACTAATTATTAGTCCCTAATTATAGAGTTTCTAAGGATTCAACAGCAGAGCCAGAGCCGGCACGAGGAAAACCTCGGTACAGCCCTGGCTCACTAATAACTAAATCAAGCTAGTCGTTTTAGTAATAAATTTTACCGCCTCCCCATCGTATAGGGTCAACCTTCGGTTGCACGAGAATATAACCAGCGATCGCCTCTAGGTCATCATCGGTCAGATTTCTCATTTCTGTGAAAATATCTGCGCTCTTGGTGCTGGGGTGTAATTCAGAAATTTCCTCTTCCCCGTCAAAGGTGGTAGGATTTTTCAGGTAGTCCACCAAACCTTCAACGTTGTTACGGTTTGGTGTAGCTAGGGCGAGTGTTTCAGGATCGAGTCCTATGTTTTGGTTTGTCTTGGTAATACCTCCAGGATGACACTGGGAGCAAGTGTTGTTAAATAAGCGTTTGCCTTCTTTGAGTTGTTTAAGGCTAACGACAGTAGTCTCGCCACCCTCATTTAATGTCACGGTGCGGGTCGTTTTATCTAGTTGCACTGCGGAGGCGCTACCGACAACGAATTGAAAGGTCAGCAAAATAGTAGCCGCAAAAATGCCAAACAATTTTCTAAACATTTTTCCCCTTAACGATTTTGATGCTCAACACAGCTAAAATGACAATGCTCAACCTCATTCGTGCTCATGGCTAATTGCTGAGTGTTAATATTCTTCGCTATTAGGCACGAGCTATAAGCAACTCAAGTCACTTCGGTTTCATAACTTGTGTTGCTAGTACCTTCTAAGTGTGGTTCAGACAGAATTTGGGAAATAATTGCCTTTGCATCCTAAGCTAGCCAAAGGGGTCTTAGGGTTTTTGTAGGCAATTAAAAGTTCGTCACACATAGACAACACCTTTTCCACAAGAACACTGTAGTCAGTGGCTATCTCGGCAATTGACAGATCCGCAAAAGCCATAACACTTCAGGTAGAGATAGAGCTGCTGTAATACCAATATCACAAAAGGCGACAGGGAAACTCATCAGTGGTAGGCTGACTCAGAAAGCTTGCCATGTCATCCTAGGTGTAAAAGTGTCAATTAGTGATGATGTTGATAGTGACCGAAGGCAGGACTGTAGATTGCTAAAAGGTTTTGGGGTGAAAGTGCGACTTGGTGCAACACCAGTGCAAACAGAGTTTGCATTGCCCCAAGCGATGCTCCCAAAGGGAACCGCTCAAAGGGCGATAAGCGCGCTTGCTTGACGCTACGCATATCACAATGGCGACTCACCATATGGATGTCATGGCAAACCTGTAACACTGTCAATTTTTGTATTCTATTGTACTAAAATTTTACATTTTCTTCTGCATCTGGTGTCAGTCCAGATCACTGTTTTGTCCTTACTGAAAACTGTCTGTTTTGCTGTGTTTAAGTTTTGTTTGCTCAAATATATAATAACGATTATCATTATTATTGTATACTTGTAATTACATGTTCTTCTTAAAAAGAAATTTTCTTAAGAGTAATACTGTATGTACTTAGGCTGAACAAAAGTATAGATTGATTCCGAATGACTTCTAATGGCTTGCTGTGCAGGAGTTTTACTTTCACATATATTATATGCAGATTTAATGATAAATTTTTAAATTTGTTGTTAAACAATTTGCTGATTACTGATAAATTAATGAAACTACTTTCTATAAAAAATGAATTTTAAGAAAGCAGAATGTGGCTAGTAATTGAGAATTGGTGTGAGGAAAAAAATGACAAACTTGTGGAAATCTTTGCTGGCTGGTCCAGCAGTTTTGGGGGCAATGTTAGCGATGAGTACCACTGCTGTTGCGGGGGAAACACCAGCTAATTTAGAAATCAAACAAGCTGAGAATACCACCCAAAACAAGACAACGGCACAAGTCACTTCGGTGTCTCAGCTATCAGATGTACAACCCACTGATTGGGCTTTTCAAGCACTGCAATCTTTAGTGGAGCGCTATGGCTGTATTGCTGGATACCCGAATGGAACTTATCGCGGAAATCGGGCGATGACGCGATATGAATTCGCAGCTGGGTTGAATGCTTGTCTCAACCGAGTCAACGAACTCATAGCCACCGCCACAGCAGATTTGGTAAATAAACAAGATTTAGCGACATTACAAAGACTACAAGAAGAATTTGCAGCAGAACTGGCGACACTGCGAGGTCGTGTGGATACTCTGGAAGCAAAAGCTGCTGAATTAGAGGCAAATCAATTTTCTACTACGACGAAGTTACAGGGACAAGTGGTTGCTGCAATCACTGATGTCTTGGGAGGCGATAGAGTTAACGATGTAGATGTCAAAAACAATCACACAACCTTAGGGGCGCGCGCGCGTGTGGAGTTTGTCACCAGCTTCACAGGCGAAGATACACTCTTTACTCGGATACAGACTAATAATATTCTCAACCCTAATATTGGAACACCAGAGGGCAGCCTGTTCTTTGCCGATGAAGACGGCACAACTGATGCTCTTATTGATGCACTGTGGTACAAATTCCCTCTTACCAAAAGTACACAGGTTATTGCAATTGCCAATGCGGGTGCAGCAGATGATCTCACCAATACAGTCAACATTTTTGATGGGGACGGCGCATTTGGTGCTTTGTCGAGCTTTGGCACACGAAACCCAATTTATTACCAAATGGATGGTGCGGGACTGGGAGTTACTCAGCAGTTTGGTGAGGCGTTATCACTCAGTTTGGGGTATTTAGGAAGTTCACCCAATGATCCATCTTCTGATAATGGATTGTTCAAAGGTCCATATGGTGCTCTTGCACAGCTCACTTTTAAACCCAGTGAGCGCTTTACTATTGGCTTAACCTACATCAACGCTTATAATCAGGAATTGGGCACTGGTAGCCAGCGGGCAAATCCTATATCTTTCTTTAAGTCAGAGTTAGCTGCTCCCCCTGATGTGCCTGGAGAACCTGAGCCAGTGAATGTGCCATTTTCCAGCGATTCCTACGGTATACAAGCATCCCTTGGTCTGAGTGAGAAATTTGTCTTGGGTGGTTGGGTTGGATACACCAACGCTCGTAACTTATCTACCGAAGGAGGAAGAATTGACCGTGGTGAGCTTGATATTTGGAACTGGGCTGTAACTTTAGGATTTCCCGATCTTGGTAAAAAAGGAAACTTAGCAGGTATCATCTTTGGTATGGAGCCGAAAGTCACAGGCTCTAGTATTAATGAAATTTCCAAAGACAGAGATACTTCATATCACCTAGAAGCGTTCTACCAATACAAGGTGACTGACAATATCACTATTACTCCAGGAGTCATTTGGCTGACAGCGCCAGATCATAACAGTAACAACGATGGTGTTGTGATTGGTGCACTTAGAACCACCTTCAGTTTTTGAAAAGCGCAAATTAAGCAGTACAAAAAGACCAGCCTACCACAGCTGGTCTATTTAAACATCTTAATTTGTGTTGTCTTCTCAAAACAGTTAACCCCAAGTCGCGCGTTCCCAAAACGCAACGGGATACTTTTCTTAACAATATTGTAACAGTCAGTACAAATTTTTTATGACATTTATCAAAAAAAGATATTTAGGAAGAAAATAAGTTTCCATCTTTAATAAAAATTCTAAATATGGTATGTAGGGGGAAAATTGTTTAAATTTTGAATTAAAAATCAAAATTTAAATAATTTTTTTTGTATTTTGAACAACAAATATAATCGCAACTCACGACTTAGGATTGAGCACTAACGACTGCGGTTGTCCCCAAATGATACGCTCCTGCTTGTAGATAGCAATTCCCGGTTTCGCTCCTTTGGGTTTATAAACATATTTTGGCTGAGTGTAAACAACTGGAACCTGTTCACTTTGACGACCACGACTGTAGTATGCTGTTAAGTTAGCAACATATTGCAAATCAGCTTCTTCTGGGACACGACCTGCTTCCAGACGTAGTAACACGTGGCTACCTGGAATCTCTTGAGCATGGAACCATAAATCGTAATCGTTTGCCACACGAAAGCTTAATTGGTCATTCTGGCGGTTATTCCGACCAATTAAAACTTCAAAACCACTGGGAGTGCGATAATGATAAAAGTTAATGCTAGCAGCTTCCGTTGGACTGCGACGGCGATATTCTGAGTCTTCAAAATACCGCTGTTGAATAAGTTCCTCACGGATTTCTTCAAGAGCTTGTAAATCTTCTGCTGTGTTGTAATTTTCTATCTGCGAAATACCTGCTTCCACTTGCTCCAAATACTCAATTTCAGCATTGACTTCTGCCAATAATGGTTCTACGGCAATACGAGCGCGTTTAAGTTTTTGATGCTGCTTGTAGAGATTTTGGGCATTTTGGACGGCATTTTTATCTGGCTGTAAAGCGATTTTTACTGGTTCGCTAGTTTCAAAATCCGGGATAACAATTTCTGTCATTCCCACTTGCCATTCATGGAGATGCGCCATCAACAAATCAGCATTTTGTCGATATTCATCTGCTTTTTCTGACTGCTGCAAGCGTTGCTTAAAAGTAGCAGCTTTCACTCGTAATTTCTCCAAAAGATTATTCAGTTTTTGACTCAATTGATGGCGCAGTTGGGAAAATATTTGTTGATTGAGCTGATCTGTGTAGTAACGGTTGAGTAACTCTTGAATATCTTTGGCACTTTTGTGGACACCCCAACCAACCACGGTGTAACCTTCTTGTGTCCAACCAGGTTCAAACTTCTCGCTTTCGACCTTTTGCAGCCATTCTTGCCAATGATCAAACAGCCGTTGCCAGTCATCAAGTTTGAGGGTCTGTGTCGAACTCTCTGGGTTGATTTCTGATACCATCAGCATTGATTGTATCAGTGAAGGAGAAACACCGCGATGGGTTTTGAGCAACTGACGCTTGATAGCTCCTGGTACTAAGCTAACTCGTTCTTGCCAACGTTCTTGAGATTCACTTAAGCTGGGTGTAGCAGCGGTGAGACTGGGTGGTGTTTCATAAGGCTGTCCTGTCAGAATTGGACGGACACTAGATTGTTGTTGTTTGACTTGATGGGCAACCGTGATAATGCTGTTATTGGCATCGGTGAGAATAACATTGCTGTACTTGCCCATGATTTCGACGTACAGGTGATACAGGGCGCTTTCCCCTGGACGACGGGCAAATTGCAAATCAACTACACGTTCCCAAGGAGCGATCGCCTCAAGCCCCACCAACGCCAAACCGCCCAACTGGTGCAGTAGTTGTTGGCTAAAAGTAAAAGTATCTGGTGTTCTTGGTGGTGGTTCACCGATGTGAAGGCGTGCTGCTTGCGGATGCCAAGAAATTTCCAGCCAACCCCGCTGCTTCAGGGTGCGGAGTGCTACGGCAATTGTGTAGCTGTTGCGTTGATAAACCTGCTCTACGCGCGATGGTAGCCAGTGAGCGCGGATGTCGCTACAAACAGCGGTAAGAGTTGTAAAGTCAAATGTTTGCACAACGGTTAGTCGCTGTTATTTAGGTATCGATTGTCAGTATAGCAATCTTAAATCATTCGTGAACAACAAGATACTTCTTAACAGGCAACAGTGAACAGTGAACAGTGAACAATTGATAACTGATAATTGTTAAAGTTTTATCTCGTTGCAGCACAACTACTAGTTGGTGCTGGTGAGGAGCGTTGTGGACCAGTTTTGGTAGGATCATAAGCTACCAGCACCACTTGACCTTTTTCGTTATATATCCAACCTTGAGCAGGTATTATCTTTTTGACAGTTGGCTGTTGAGATGGTTTCTTTTGTGTTGTACTTGTTGAACTTACCGTACTGGGAACAGGTTCAACTAAATCAACGCGCACATTGTCATTAGTGAGGATTTTATTGGGGTCAGATGGCAATCCGCCACGTCCTGTGATGGTGAAAGTACTGCCAAAACCTTTGATACAGGGATTTAGGGCTATCTGCTGTGCAGGGTCGAGCACAGTTTCTGATAACTCAAATAACCCACGGGTGGGTTCAATATCAGGTGTGTTGAATTGCACTGTGCCACTGAATTGTAGACCAGCTTCAGAAAAAGCGGTGATATCGCTGTCTGGAGAAAGAAATCTACTACCTTTAGTTGTAATGCTTACCTTGCCTCCATAACCTTGTTGGGCATTAGCTGTGATGTCGCTATTTTCCAGAGCAACTAAGTTGTCAGTTTTAATCTCAATGTTGCCTCCATTAGCCGTGCCTATAGCATTAGTGGCGATCTTGCTGTTGTGGCGCAAGATTAAGTCACCAGAATTCACGATAATGTCGCCTCGTCCCCCACTCGTGTTGGCGTTAAGCTGACTGTTATCAAGCTTAATGGTGTCAGCCACAATCTCCAAATTACCAGCATTACTATTACCAGTACTATTAACTTCCAATGCCGTTCCGTCAAGAACTAAGGTTTTTGCTCGCACTTTCAAGTCTCCAGCATTACCACTGCTGTCGGTGTTCGTGTTCACACCTGTTGCGTTAATCTTAAATAGATCTGCGACAGTAATGTTGATTTCTCCAGCCTTTCCTGTGCCACTTCCCTGTGTACTGCTAACGACTCTTGAGCGTTCCAGTAGAAAAGAATTTGCATTGATATTAATTTTTCCAGCGTCACCAGTGCCAGAAGTGCTTGTAGATATACCTGCTTTGTTCGGTAATTCCAAAGAACCTGCGACATTAATGTTGATTTCTCCAGCCTTACCTGTGCTATCTTTCTCCGTTTGGCTACTAACAATTCCATCTTCAAACCGAAAAGAACCTGCAGTAATATTGATTTTTCCAGCGTCACCTCTGCTATAAGTATTAGTACTTATAACTGTGCTGTTACTCGTAAGAGAGTTTGCGCTCGTTAAGTTGATTTCTCCGGCAAGACCTGTGTTTACAACTTCGCTAGAGACATACGACTCTTCAATCTGCAAAGAATTTGCATTAATGTTGATTTTGCCAGCATTACCCGTACCAGATGAGTCGGTTAGTATACCTGTATAGGCGATAGCTATCGGACCATTGACAGTAACGTTGATATCTCCAGCATTACCAGTGCTTTTTTCGGTCGTTAAGCTCACAAGGCCAGATCCGCCTTCAGTTCCCAAAGAATTTGCACGAATGTTGATGTCTCCAGCTTTACCCTTGTTATCTGTCTGAATGCTTAGACTGCCATTCTCAAACTTAATGTTGTTCGCATCCAGTTTTATTTGTCCGCCATTCCCGGAACCGAAGGTGTTACTGTAGACGCTGGAGCGATTGAAACCTATAGAGTCACCAACAATGCTAATTTCTCCTCCATTTTTCTGGCCAAGTGTATCAGCTAATAGAACTGATTCAGATTTTAAATTGATATTCTTACCTTTGATCGCAATAGAACCACTGCCATCTCCAGTGACATTAGCAAACGCTTGACCAGAAAACTCGATGTCTCGAAAACTGGGCGTGCCTTGATAAGCTAGTGAAAAACCTTCAGATTGTGCTGGGACGAGATTTACAATTTGATTGCTATCAAAACTGCCGATTTCAATACGTCCTCCTTTTGACCTGAGTACACCACCCTCAACAGAGACATTCCCTCCTACGAGTGCTAAGGTTTTTCCGGGTTCGACTTGCAATCCTGTAACGTTCGAGTCAAATTGGTTACGCTCACCTGGCTTAGCAAGATTATCATAGTTAACTCCGTGCCCTGATCCTCGTACCTGAATGTTTCCAGGATTATTCCGAAATCCCAACCCAATCGGAACATTTATCGTTAACAGTGGCGGTGCTTGGGGATTGGTGGCGCTAAACTCAAATCCATTGTCAAATAGGAAACTGTGCGCTGTAGTTCCTAAAAATGAACCACCAATATTCAAACTGGCATTTGGTCCAAAGATAATCCTTGCTGGATTGAGTAAGAACACGTTAGCTGCGCCATTTGCTTTTATCAAACCATCAATATTAGAAATAGAACCACCCGTGACTCGGTTGATAATGTTTTGTATATTGGCTGCATTGTTAAAGTTAGCCGAACCGCCTGTGGGAACAGAAAATTCTTTGAAGCTGTGAAAAAGGTTTCCTCCTCTTGTTGTACCATCATTGATGTTAAAGTTTTTGCCATCAGGAGTGGTAACTGTGGTGGATACAGTTCCATCAGGAGTCACTTGTTGCGCAACAGCGCTGGTGATAGGCGCAAGAGTTGCTATGGTTGCTACGCCTAAGGTGAGGAATTTGAGGGTATGATGCACCAGTTTGATTGTCAGCATTTTACAAGTTTTGGATGATGGGATTGGCTCTGGGGGGCACACCATTGCTGTAGCCCTACGATCTGGTTTGCAGTTATGCCAATGAAAAATAATCTCGAAGGAGTCAAATTGTAGCTCTTGAGTACCAATATCAGGTTTGTACGATACTAAAACTTGTTTGTAAGATTTTTTGACAAAACGTTGTAATGTTTACAGATTCAATTGTGTAGCTCTTGGAATACTTAAGCAGATTGGATTTGGAGCTTGTCCTAAGCCGCCAAGAACGTAGACAAGCCTACACTTCTATTGACAATCATCTACACCTTTAATTAGCTCATCGACAAATCCTCTAAGCCGTTCTTGCCAGTCAGGAACGGCTTTTAGCTTGTCCTTAACTCCTGGCAATACCTTAAAGCATACAGGGTCTTTATCGAACGGGCGATCACTGGTGAAACCTAGTTTATGTTTCTTTTTAAAAGTCATTGCTACTATTGATATACTAATACTAGCAGACCATGAAGAGTCGAAACAATGCTTTTATCCATCAAGACAAAGTTAAAACTAAGTAAAACTCAAGAAATAATAATGAGTAAACATGCTGGAATAGCTAGATTTACTTACAACTGGGGTTTGGCAACTTGGAATAGCTTGTTTAAAGATGGGTTAAAGCCTAACAAATACATTCTTAAAAAGTTCTTTAACAACCACGTAAAACCTGAGTTTGAGTGGATTAAAGAAAAAGGCATTTGTCAAAAAATAACTCAATATGCTTTTGATAACTTAGGTGACGCTTTCTCCAGATTCTTTACGGGCATTGGTAGCTATCCTAATTTCAAAAAGAAGGGTCATCACGATTCTTTTACTATTGATGCAAGTGGCAAACCTATTCCTGTTGGTGGTAAGTCAATAAAACTTCCCACTATTGGATGCGTTAAAACTTATGAAGGTTTACCATATACCACATGTAAATCAATCACAATATCGCGAACTGCTGACAGTTGGTTTATTGCTTTCACTTATCAGCAGGAACATGAACCAACCACCAAACAGCAGGGTGTTGTGGGAGTTGATTTAGATGTCAAGGAATTGGCTACACTGTCTACTGGTGTGGTTTTTCCTAATCCCAAACACTATAAAACTAACTTAGAAAAACTCGGAAGACTGTCTAGAAAATTTTCGAGAAAAGTTAAAGGATATAACAACAGACATAAAGCCAAAACTCAACTAGCTAAACATCATGCTAGGGTAGCCAATCTCAGGAAGAATACTCTTCACCAAATCACCCTTCGGGTTCGCCACTTTGCCATCGTGACGGAAGCCGCCAAGACGGCAAGTGGACTCACTACTTTCTTATGCAAAAACCACGCAAAAATAGTAGTAGAAGATCTAAATGTTTCCGGAATGCTAGCTAACCATAAATTAGCTCAAGTAATTGCTGATTGTGGTTTCCATGAGTTTAAACGCCAGTTGGAATATAAAGCTAAAAAGTTTGGTAGTGAAATAATCATTGCTGACCGTTGGTTCCCATCAAGTAAAACCTGTTCAAATTGTCGACATATTCAGGATATGCCGCTAAAAGAAAGAACTTACAACTGCAAAAGTTGTGGACATTCGATGACTTGTGTGTACAGCGTAGCTTATTAAGGGGAGGGGATTAAACTGTAGGGTAAATCAGCGTGAAATAAAAGTCTAAATTACTACGTCCTACACTTTTTTTCTTCTGCCATAAGCTATACCTGCCACTGTCGCTAAGAAGATGGCACCAACTGTTCCTGGTTCAGGTACACTCTTCGTGGTTGAGGAACTGCCAACTTTAATTTGATATGCTACTTGAGAACGCGCGGGTGTTATACCCGTCCAACCTATTAAGGCTTGACCAGTTAGGGTGAAAGGAGAAGATATATTGCTGAGTTGGATATAGTCTGTGTCTTGGCTGTTGTTGATAGATGAAGACGACAAACCGCCAAATACTTGGTTGTCAAAAGCCAGGTTAGTCAATGCGACATTACCATTATTGCTGGCAAAAGTGCGCAGGAAGATATCAGTCACCGGGCCACTAAACGCATTGCTAGTCAGTGTTTGACCACCGACAGTGTAATTGATTGTGCTTCCTGTATATTCCAAGGAGAAGTTTGCCCCTTGACGATTACCCCAGACGTACTCACCTGCAGCAACAGGGTTTCCACCGCTTAATTCTCCATTAGCATTAGGTCTTATTGGTGTATTTATTCCTAATTCACGTTCTGTTGTGTCTAAACTGTTGTTACCAATTCGTCCTTCGGTAACAAACGATTCAGAAAATTGCCCATTACGGAGTAGATTCTCAAAATCTGTATCAGTAAATCCTGTTCTATCAACGATTGTCAGGGCTTTGGCAGAGTTAGGTAACAAAAATAAACCCAACGTGGCTAGTCCTACTACAATCAGTGATTTGCTGTTATTGATAGATTTGCGTATAGAAAGCATGGTATCTCCTTAGTTTTATTCTTCAATTGACGAAATTTTTTGTGTAATTTTGACCAAACCCCGAGCCATAACTTTCAAACCTTGAACAGCGTGAAGAAAGAATTCCCAAGCTGAGATCTGAGTTCTTTGTTCGTCATTTCTATCTCCACACGTTAGGATATGGCTTCCTGAAATAGCGATAAAAAGAGTCGGACTTTACAGAAAATTTTACTGAACATGAAATTTTCACTTTTTCAAACTAGGGAAATACTCGGAAAACAATCTGATTATATAAGTTTTTTATATATATAAAAATACGCAAAGAAACCTGGTTTATACCAAAAATCGTCTGTTTCGCAACCAAAGACGAACGAAGAAACCGGGCTTGCCCTGAGCGTAGCCGAAGGGTTTCTGGCAGATGGTGCTTAAGTCGTAATATGAAGATTATGGAATAACTAGGAATGCATAAAAATGCATAAAAAATAAAAAGACTTCATAAAGAAGTCTGCGCCGAAACAATACAGTTATCAGTTATCAGTTCCTGTTGACTGTTCACTGTTTGAACGGAACCGTATTGTTATCCGAAACAAATATTGTGAAAAATTTTAAATGTACGATCGCAAGTTGTGTCTCGACGTAGAGATAATCGATATTCGTCGAAGTGTAAGAAATTAACAATAAAAAGTTTAGTTTTTAAAAATTAACTTCTTACATTTGATATTAACTCGCCAAGATTGCTTCTTTTTGTGTGTCTTCGGGGGAAATTTCCGGTTGTGTTATTTCAGGTTTATCCTCTAACAATTGAGTGTAAAGTTGAGCAAGATCAGATGCAACTCCTTCCCAACTGAACTTTGTTTCTACGCGTTTTCTGGCAGCTTCACCCAACTCGTCTCGCCATTGGGAACTGCTCAGAATTCGATCAATTGCAGTAGAGAAAGCAGCGACATCTTGTGGTGGTGCAAGTAAACCAGTTTCTTCAGAGATAACTGTAAACTGAAGTCCACCGACATCACTAGCTACAACTGGTGTTTTACTTGCCATTGCTTCAATAGCCACTAGTCCAAAAGGTTCATAGTGACTGGGAACAACACAAACATCAGCAGCGGCGTAGTAATATGGCAGCATTTCTTGCTCGACACGACCGGGGAAAGTCGTAAAGTCGTTCATCCCTAATTCGGCGACAATACTCTCAATCCGATCGCGCTCGATTCCATCGCTTTGACCTGGGCGGCTACCACCAGCAATCATTAACTGCAGCTTTGAAGAAGGTCCTCGCAATTGAGACTGTCCGACAGCACGCACTAGTGTTTCTATGCCTTTGCGTGGATCAAAACGCCCTACATACATGACAAGTTTCGCTTCTGGGTCGATTCCCAACTTAGCTCTTGCTGCTTGTCGATCTATACAACCAAACTGTGCGATATCTGTACCGCAGGGAATAATGTCGATGGTTCCTTCTGTGGAAACAAGCGATCGCATATGTTCTTTTTCCTGCGGACTTGTTGCAACGATTCGTTCGGCTGTCTCTAACACCTGTTTTTCTACTGCTAGCCTGGTTGCAGCAACCAAAGGAATCACATCAATCGTGTTGTACTTAACTGCTCCTAGGGAGTGGTATGTGTGAACCTGCTTGCTCCCTTGTTTTTCCTTCAACTGCATTCCTACCCAACTAGAAAGCCAGTAGTTTGTATGAACCAAAGAGTATACGAAGCCATTTTCTTGCTGGAATTGGAGAAATTTCTCTACAAATTCTGGCAAGTTTGCGAACAAATCGTCTCGCGGTACAAATTCAACAGCGCCGGCTTCTAAGCGAATGGTTCGACAGTTTGGGCTATGTTGAACTATTGTTTCTTGTTGCGCACTCACTTTGCGAGTAAACATATCTACTTGCCATCCAAGCTTGGCTAGTGCTTCTCCTACTTGGCGCACGTAAACGTTTTGTCCTCCAGCCTCTTCTTTCCCAATCTCAACAGCCGGATCACCGTGTACGGAAATTAGGGCGACGCGTTGTTCAGTTCTAGAGTTCATAGTTTGTTGGTGTCTTCTGGTTAAGAGGTACTAGGCAAATTGCGTATGCAACTAGACTTTTACCTCTCGCAAATTTTAATTAATCTTTATTATATTTTAAGATCACAAAACTTTTATACATCTGCTACTAGAGGTAATTTTTCATGCTTGTAAATATTTATACTTACTTGAATCATTGCTTGGCTATATTTGTATCTTATTTTCTTAATAAAAAAACATAACTTTTGTAATGATCCTGACATATATAGAGTTTTATCCATCTAGATCACCGTACTATTTCGTCGAAAAAATTCTCGGTCACAAGTATAAAAAAAGACTATTGCACATGAAAAAGTTACTTTCTATGATTGATAAAATCTACCTAATTGACTACGAAATTTCCAAGGACAACTTCCCAAGGTAAGAATCTTATTGAACAAATATGACTTATAAAAACCTGTTAATGATAATTGAAAGTTATTAATGATACTAATTTTTAGCGATGCGTCTCTCAATGTCTTATTTTTTACTTCGTAATTTAAGACAAAAAGTTAAAATCAACCATCTGTTAATTTCTAGCTAGGGATATCTCAACAAATGGTAAGTTAATTGACGACATAAGCAATCTGACAAAATGATTCGAGACTTCAGTCTCCGGCACACTCTGAAAGATACTATATGCAATTAGAATTTGTTCCTGTGGAAGAATTTTACTTTGTCCTAACTTTGGCGGTTCGGACTTTGGAAGAATTGGTAAAACCTGGTCTTGTCGAACAAGTGCGATCGCGACTGTTGGTAGAATGTGGGCAACCCTCTACTGTCGCTCCTGGTAAACAAAATACTTTCAACTATGTATTCCGTGTACAAGGTGTAGACAATAGCCCTGCATCTGGACTTGTCGTTTCCATTTCAGATTGGCAAGACAAGCTGCGTCTGAGTAGCGACTATGGGTGGACGCTAGATCCAGAACGCAAGCCTATTCGCACAAAAAGGTATAGCCAGCGATCAGATTTTGCCCAAGAGTTGCGATCGCACTTACAAGTATGGTTACAGCTTCCCATTAATACCTAAGGGATATTTAGATTAAAAATTAAAAATCAACAATCTTGACTTTTAATTTTTAATCTTTCCTGGTTGAAGTTTAACTCGTCGTTTGTGCAGCAAGCATTTGCTTGAGCTTTTCCAACTCATTAGCCCACCTGGGATCTGGACGAATCGCGTCGTCGCTAGTAGCGGTTGCTGGTGTGTTTTCCCGAACACCGCCACCACGACGAGACTTCTTGGAGCTTTTTTCTCTACGGTTGTTTTCTTTTGCTGGAGTAGGACTAGAGTTATTAGTTGTAGGATGAGTAATAACTTTAGTTGGTTGCTCCTCGTTATTTTCCTCTCCTTTGGTACGAGGTAATGCTTTTTCGAGTTTGATCGCAGTGTCTTTGAACAACTGACCGTTGTACTTTTCAATAATTTGGTCTGCTTGTTCGTCATTATTGACTGTAAGAAAACCAAAACCACGACACTTGCCAGTTTTTCGGTCTTTAATCAGTTTTGTGGTAACAGCATCGCCTTCTGCTGCAAAAACTGCCTGCAGCTCTTGACGATCTATTTCTTCTTTGGGCAAATTACCTATGTATAGGCGAATCGACATGAACTAAACCTCCACAAGTTGAGTGAAAACGACCAGGCAAAAAACAGTAGCTTGGCTGTGGCTTTATATAAATACTGTTGAGCAATTCTGCCATAAACCAATTTTTTTCTGCGAACTGTTAACCTATACAATACAGTTTTTTACCAGGATAAAGCTTGCTTAATACAAAAGCGCACAATTCTAACGACACCTTTATTCTAAGAATTTGGAATTTTACTGCGTACTGCTTATAACTCGAAAGTTCTTCAACCCTTCATTTTTCCAAAGAATCAAACACCATTCCCTACATTATCACGCTATTTTACACGCAGCCAGTTCATATTAGACATTTATAGCAATACCATAATTGCATAGTAGCATCAAATACACTTTTTCTACACTTTCATATCATAATAAACAAAAACCAGCCAGTTACTGGCTGATTAACTGCTGTGTTGGGGAGAAAAATGCTATGTATCGCAAGCTGCCGCACAGATAAGCAAGCTTGGAACCCACGGTATATCGGCTATTGCTGTTAATATAAAGAAATCTAACATTTTATTGAAAATTGTGCAACTTTTGTTTACAAATCGCCGTGCGAAGTTATTAAGTGTACAGTAAAAAGTCAAATCACTAGTAGATCTCTCCAAAAATCGATTTTTAGTGCAAGCGTTGTAAAGGTTTCATAGCCATTTTTGGAGAGGTCTAGTGACTAATGACTAACTTTTTAACAAAATGTATGCTCCAACCGCCTCCGTTGCAACGGCTTAAACAGTAGACCAAATGGAATGAGGACCGTAGATGCTTGTACCGCTATGAGTTTGCAGAGTTTGGATCTCGTGTCTTGCTCCAAAGGCTCTAAATTAGTAACTTTTATATCATTGTCAAAAAAATGTCAATCTCTTTAAAGTGTGATTTGCACACTGTTGTACTTCAGAATTTTAACTTTGAGTGAGAGTTTCGCATAAAGCGGTCGTCCTTGGGATGTTAGCGCTTTTTGCATAAGCTACAATTAACCCAATTTGCGCTTGTAAAGAAATGTTACTGTAACCAACTCTTTGGGTTAGTGGTTCTAGGATGGCGATAAGCCCGAGGCTTTAGTTTGTGCGTATCGCACTTTGGAAATCTTGTTGCTTAATTCCGGATAACCCTGCCTCCAACGATGCTTAAGGATCTAACTCGCTGTATATTTGACAAGTTCGGCGTAAGTCTCCCATTCTTTCGGGAATTCAAAGTATGCTCGCTTGTCCTGCGGACACGCTTTGCGACGAGGGCGAGTGGTGGGAGAAGCGCCAGGGGATGACTCGGTTTTTTCGTTTTTTCATTAATTTAACTTATTCCACGGAAAACAGTTTTTTCATCCGTTTGTTCAAAGTGAAAAGTAATACTAATGAACGGCACATGCGTGACTGTCGGGGAACCCGGACGCCCCAGATACCTAGGTCGGGAGACCCTCATCAAGTACTGGCTCAACGGACAGGTGCCTCAAGTCGGGAAACCCGCCCACGGCACTGTCCTCCCCAACGCAGTGCCTCCCAATGACTAATGGGACAGTTATCATCCTATCCCCCACTGGGGTAAAATTGGTTAATTAGACGAGTATATCTTAATTTCAGAAAGAATGTTTACTTCCGCTGAAAATTTTTTAAATACTATTTTTCTCAACGCTGAAACAAAAATTACTACTGCAAATAATACTCATAAAATTTTTGAAAAGAGAAGAGAATTGAGTAAAGTAAATACAAACTACAAATGTCATTAAAGGAAAACTTTTATGCAACTATCACCTCAAGAAAAAGATAAACTGCTCATTTTTACAGCGGCTCTAGTAGCAGAAAGACGTAAAGACAAGGGGTTAAAGCTAAATTACCCCGAAGCCGTCGCGTATATATCTGCTGCTATTTTAGAAGGCGCAAGAGAAGGAAAAACTGTGAGTCAATTAATGAGTGAGGGAGGAAAGTTATTGAAAAGGGATGATGTTATGGATGGAATACCAGAAATGATCCATGAAGTGCAAGTAGAAGCAACCTTTCCTGATGGAACAAAATTAGTAACAGTACATAATCCCATTCAAGACTAAAATCTCCCGAAAAGATGCAGAATTTTAGATTATGAGTTGAGAGTAAGGGCAACTATAAATGTATACAAGTAACAAAGTAGTGATTTATGAAGCTCCTAACTACAAGGGAAATCACAAGGAACTGGGAGAAGGGGAGTATAAGATTTACGATTTGGGAATTGGTGACAATAAGCTCAGTTCCTTAACAGTGCCAGCAGGCATGAAAGTCACGATATACGAAGACGAGGAATTTAGGGGTAGGAGTAAAATCTTTACTAGTAATGTCGATGACCTAAGAAATGTTCAAGTTGAAGGTAAAAACTTTAACAACGAGGCTTCCTCGATTAAAGTCGAAAAAATAGCAATGACTCCAGGACAGATAATAATTACTAAATCAGAACCAATCGAACTCAATGGTGGGCGAGAGATTACCAAAATTAGAGTTAGTAATCAAGGCGATCGCCCAATTCAAGTTGGTTCTCATTTCCACTTTTATGAAGTTAATGATGGCAGTCAAGACAAAAAAGGTCTACAATTTGAGCGCAGTAAAGCTTACGGTAAGCGCTTAAATATTCCAGCGGGGACAGCAATTAGATTTGAACCAGGAGATGAAAAAGAAGTTGAGTTAGTCCCATTCGGAGGTAGCCGTGAAATCTATGGTTTTAATGGATTAGTGAATGGATTTTTAGAGAAACAGAAAAAATGATTTTAAAACGAGTAAGGGCGCAAGCAAGAGCGCCCCTATTGTGCTGTAATTTATTTCTTAGAAGTCGCCATAAGATTCAGACAGCAGATTGAAGCCAAATCCGCTGCAACTTGCTTCCACGTAATCCCAGCATCATCCGAGAAAAAGACCTGACCGTCACTGGTTCCAAAAGCAGCCAGATTCCCTGACGTAGAAAGAGTTCCCGTGTTGATATTGTTATTGAACCACTCCGGCAGCCCTCGCTCACATTTCTCGAAGGCTCCTGGCTTGTCGAGTGGGTGTCGATAGATGGCTGCTTTGTGACCACTTGGACCAGTAGAAGCAGTCATCAAAATGGTTTCTTCACACACAGCTATGGCTCGTGCGTAAGCAGCATGTAGGTTTTCGTGTGAAAACCTCCAAGAATTCCCTCTATCTTTACTCACAGCCAGCCCCTGGGCTGTAGCCGCTAGCACAAGATCTCGATGAGATGGAACAGTCAGCACCTCATGGACATCTGCATGAAAGTCGATGGTAGGTTGCCATGACTTTCCCTGGTCATCGGAGCGCAAAATGCCTCCAACGTGCACATTCACGTAGAGTTCACCAGATTGACCTATAGCCATCGAACGAACATCTGGAGGACCACCCCACGGCGTATACCATTCATCTCGTCCCTCAGCCGTCTCAAAGCAATTGATGCGATTCGTGTTTCCGTCTGCAATGCGGATGAGATGAGCTTGTGATGTTCCGACTAGAACTGAGTCATTGTAAGGCAGGATGCAATTTAGCTTTAAATCATCAATTGAAGTTATTTGATGCCACTCGCCTTCTAGGTTACGATGCCATACCGAGTTGCGATCAACTATAACCCACAACCCATCTGGACTTGAGGCAAGAGCAGTGATGGAATGACCTTCAAGTTCAACATATTGCCTGGAATCGAGAAACAGCAAGCCATCAGATGTTCCTGCTATTATTACGGGTTTGTGTATCGTCGCAGAGGCATTGGCAAAATCTGTATCTGTTTGCTTGTGCGAAGTCGGCTCAACCTGCTCGACTATTTGCTGTAGAGTATTATCCATTGTTTGAACCTCCAAACCTCATCGGTGCTGCCACTATGAGCATCTGTTGCACTAAATGGCTCACTCCTTCAGCACCTACTTCTTAATCTACTGTAGTGAATTCGTTCAACCCTGAACTCAGTCCTAAGCATGAGGATAAGTGTCCATCATTTTAAGCAGGACTCTTATAGCTGCGTTTGTATGTAACGACTACTGTAGAATAGTGAAGATAGCTAGGGTCTGATTATACTAGCAGTCTCCAAGAGTTCAAGCAGGATAGATTAGCTATGCTAAAGTCAGCAGCTCGACTGGGGATTGGGGGACCAGTAGGAAGCGGAAAAACAGCTCTAATAGAGTCTATAGTCCCAACATTGATGAATCAGGGCATTGAAGTAGCAGTTGTCACTAATGACTTACTAACTACGGAAGATGCAGATCGACTCAAAAGTCGCGGATTTTTACCTCCAGAACGGATTGTCGGAGTAGAAACGGGTAGCTGTCCGCACACAGCAATTCGGGAAGATCCGAGTATGAATCTTTTAGCAGTAAAGGATTTTGAGTTACTCATTCCTGAATTAGACTTAATCTTGATTGAAAGTGGTGGTGATAATCTTGCCTCCACTTTTAGCTATGATTTGGTGGATTCGTATATTTTTGTGATTGATGTAGGTGCGGGAGATGATATCCCTCGCAAAAATGGTCCTGGCTTTGTACAAGCTGATTTAGCAGTGGTTAATAAAATTGATATTGCTCCTTATGTTGGTGCTGATTTGGAGTTAATCCGGAAAGAAGCCCCGGTATACCGTCGAGGTAAACCTATTGCATATACTAATTGCAAGACGGGAGAAGGATTAGACGAGGTAATCGATTTTATTCTGGAGACAGTTCTGTTTCGCAGTGCTTCTGTAATACATCAAAAAATTGAGGAACTGCACATGGACGCCGAAGTAGATGGACGCAGATGAGAAGCGCTATAACTTGGAGTTAGGGCTCAAGTGTAATCGCTTTGGTCAAACTATTCTCAGCCATCAATACACAGCTTATCCTTTGAGGGTATCTCCGGTATTTTATCTCGATGATGCTGATTTTCAGCGTGCTTATCTCTATGTTATGAGCACATCTCCAGGTTTACTGGCACAAGATGAGTTGAATGTATCTTTGCAACTCGCAGATCATACTAGCGTTTATCTTACGGAACAAGCTGCAACTAAAGTTCATTCGATGCCTATAGCAGGCTCAAAAGCGACAACCAATTATGAAATTGAAATTGGGGAAGGCGCAACGTTAGAATTTGTACCAGAACCGTTAATTTTCTTTACTGATGCGACTTTGGAGCAAAGTATAAATATCAAGATTCATCCAACTGGAAGATTATTTTTGAGTGAAATGATTTTACCTGGAAGGCTTGCTAGAGGAGAATTGTACCAATTTAATCACTATTTTAGTCGCTTGCAAGTGAGTTCTACTTGTGGAGAGCTATGGTTTACTGATGCGATGCGCTTAGAAGGAAAAGAAAATCTTTTTACTAAGACTAATCTATTTGCTTCTTCACCTATGATTGGTAATATAATTGTTGTTTTACCTGAGATAAATCTCGAATTTTTAAGTAAAAATGTAGAAAATTTCGAAGCAGCTAACTGCTCAGGTTTGACTGTCGCAAGCTCAATATTACCAAGAAACAAAGGTTTGCTGATTAGAGCTATGGCGAGTGGGACTCATGAACTCAAAAAGTTTTTAAAAAACGCTTTAAACTGCGTGCGTCGCTCTATTGATCAACCTCTTTTACCCAATGATTTATGACTGAATTAGCAGAAATTTACCTGGGCAATTCAAAAGAAAATGTCAGCTTATCTGAACGGATAGAAAAAGCTCGTTTTTCAGCACTTTGCTTGGAAGTTCATATCAGTCAAACTGATAGCCGTAAAGGTCGAATTCACGCTCACACTACCACTGGTGCGGCTGTAGGAATTGTGAAAAGTCGAGATTGGGCACTGCGGGAAGGAGATGTTTTAGAAACGGAAGAAGGTAAATTACTACTTGTTCATCTGCAAGAGCAAAAGGTCATGGTACTTAGTTTTACTAAGCCAGTTACTGAGCATCCGATTGAATTAATTCATCTCGGTCATGTCTTGGGTAATCACCATTGGCCTATTATTGTGCAAGATGGTAAACTCTACGTTCAATTAGCAGCAGATGTAGAAGTTATGGAATCAACTGTTCGGGATTTTCAGATTCCTGGCTTGCAGATTGACTTTGAACTGCGTTCGCCACAACAACATCTCGACTTTTCTCCACACAGTCATCACGATCACGGCTCATGAGTTTACCTGCATCCGTGTTCGCCCAACAACTCACCTTAATGCAGTTGTCTGATTCTTTCTTCCCCTCTGGCTCTTTTACTTTATCTCACGGCTTAGAATCCTTAGTCCAAGAAAATCAACTCCGTGGTTCAGAAGACTTGCAAACTTTTTTGCGGCTATTATTACGTAATAAGGTAGGAGTTACAGATACAGTAGCATTGATCCACGCCTACCGAGGAAGTGCGATCGCTGACTTGGAAGCAGTACGAACCGCAGATGCTCGATTATTTGCTCAAACCTTAGTTGAGAAAACGCGCGAAACCCAGCGCAAAAGCGGACGCGCCTTGCTCATGGTTGCCAGTTCAACTTGGCAAGATTCTCAATTAGACATTTTAAATCAAGATGCGGCTATTGGTAAAATTAATTGCTTACATCCAGTTGTCTTTGCTGTAGTTGGTAGAGCAGCTCTTTTGAGTGAACAGGATACAGTGCTGGGTTTTTTGCATAGCTTCGTCACTGGGTTGTTGGGTGCTGCTATCCGTTTGAGTGTTGTGGGACATCTGCAAGCACAACGAGTTTTGCTTCAGCTAGCACCAGAGATTGAGACAGCCTACCACACTGCTGCATCAATGAGTCTGGAGCAAATGTGGTCTTGTACTCCTACTATAGATATCGCCCAAATGCGGCATCAAAAACTCGCTCAGAGATTATTTGCTAGTTAATTGTTCTTACAGGGCTTAGGCAAAATAATCAAGAAATGAACAGCAAAGGACGCAAAGAGGAGGACACCTCCGTGCGGGGGTTCCCCCCGTTGAGGAGAGTGTCCGTCACGTTCGCGTAGCGTGCGCCTTAGCGCATAGTTAAGAGGGTTTAAAAGAGTTTTTGCGTAAGTCCTATAATCAACAAATCACAATCTAAAGGAGGAATTGAACAATAGTAGGGGTAATAACCTTGTGAAAACAGCATTATAGCCCAAGGTGAGAACGTGGGTAAACAACCCAAAATCTCATAACTGACCCTTGAATGAAGGTAAAAACCCTTCCCTTGAGGAGACAAGTGACTCCCTACCTGCCCACAGCGAGCTGATGAGTACTGCTAATCTACACTGCTATCCCACAAACCAATAAATTGATCACTCTCAACTAGGGAGGATAGACTATTCCAGAGAGTTCTTTCAACGCCCTCCATATTTGTGCTAATTTCACCACCGTAAAGTAATATACGGCTGAGAGCATTATTAAATAGGCGACAAACGACCTCTGGTAAATGCAAACATCCATTACAAGCTCCTCCCAAAGACTCTTCACAGTAGGGGTCAAACATACAGTCGCCTCTTTCTTGCAAAAGGCTTTGAAATGCTTGATCCAAACGCTGCTCAAAAAAGGTTTTCAGTCCGCCAAGAGAAAATTCTTGCAAGCGATTTACAAAAATTATTGTTTGGTTCAGACTAAAAAGTAAATGTTCAGAAAGAGCAGTTTCACCGAAGCTACTTTGGTCAGCGATCGCTTTAATTAAAAGATGATTAGCACTGTGTAGCGCCGAACTTACTAACCAGGGAATTAGAAAATCTGGAGGCAAAGTATCGTTAAATGCGGGACCACTACGGCTAGTAATCCGACTGTGGTGCTCTAATAGCCAGAGTGTTGGTTCGCTAATACTAGTTGGAGCGGGAGCTAAATTATTGGCATGGAGCCATCTAACAATCCGTTTGGCATCGAATTGGAACAAAAGGGCTTCAGTTTTAAGTTTGTAAACTGGCATGGGAATCCAATTTCCTTTTGGTTCCTCGCCTGCCAAATCAAAGTTCTTGCGGTCAAATGCCCACAATACAGAGGCTTCCGGTTGGTGAGATAAGCGAGTATATCCGTAGGCAAGATGCAAGACAGGCAAGTCTTTAATGACCATCACCTGATTTATGCCCAAGCTCTTACGCATTAAAGAACCTGCCGCTGACAAATTGGCATAGAATGGGGAGTTAATCCCAGCTAAATGTGTTACAGCCTCATCAAGGTTTTCAGCCTGTAAATCTAGCAACACAGCATAGTCACCGAGCTGTTCTCTAAGGGTACGAGCATTCTCCTGAGCAGCTGTTATATTTTCTCTGCGATCGCGTGTTTCTTTTTCTGTCTTAGCATCTCCTAATAGTTGTAGGGTATTGGGCGAAAGTTGCGTTAAAGCTTTTCTTAAGTCAGCAACAATTGGTCCACCAGCCTCGCTCTCTTTAACTTGTTTTCTGTTAGCTAGAATTTTTTTAATTTGTACCTCATCCAAGCCGCTCAATTGCAGGGTTTTCAGTAGTTGCTCTAATTCTTTTTGGTCTTCCTGACTGCCTTGACCAAGAACCCGAATAATTTCTGTTAATTCAGAAATATTTTTACACTGATGCTTAAAATAATCTAGATGTATAGCTAAAAGGATTTGAAGAGATTCAGAATAGCCAAGAAACTTCTCAACATTTGGAGTAGGATTAATTCGAGAAAGCGAATGAACTACCTGAAGCTTATTATCAGAAACGTTCGTCAAAGACATCATTTGGCTAGGCGGCTTACCTGTTTTTCCCTCTATAGAATTCACGACCTCAGAACGCTTCATGATAGAATTTTTAGGTAAAGGAAGGACTATTGTTTCTGCATGACTACAGCCGTCAACCTTACACCGCCATCGCTTTAGGTAGCCCCTTTCCAATACTAAATAATCTGTACCGTGATGCGGACAAATTCTGGGAGTTAACTGAATCATCGTGCCATCAGTATGAGCAAAAACAAAGGGTATTTCATTTAGGGTTGGATGATTACAACGATGGCAGGGTGCATCTGGGTCTCCTCTCCATTGCTTTATGTAACGAATAGCTCCGCAGTTGGCACACTCTCGAACTTCTAATCTTTTACCATTAACTGATTGGGTGATAACAAAAACACATTCTGCAGTGTAGTTTTCAAATGCCGTCATTTGAGCATCTTTATGCTCCCAACGATAAAGTTCTTGGCGCACAGCATCTTGTAATTTTCTGCTAAGTTCGTCTACTTTTCTGGCAAAATGTCTATAAACTTGAATAGTTCCGGCAGGAATTGTCGCAACACTTCCTGGTTCATATCGACGCAATACTTGACCTTTAGAACGGCTATATGCTGGCTGACTCATATATTTATTCCCCAATTTTAATAATTAGTACCCAGTAATCCGAATACCTGTATCGACATCCCGAAGAGATAATAGCAGACGGAAATCGTCAGCGATATCATCTTTTGTCAAACCATTGGTAACAAGATTACTTTCATTTGGATCTTGTACAATGCGTTCTATTTGAGACAAAAAAGCAGCAGCAACTAACTTCAAGGGTATATTAAAAACCTCTCCCTCTGGCAAAAGATCGGGGTTAATAGTATTAGGAATTTTACCGACAACAGTATTAATATCAATAGGCGAACCCCCTTTTCCGAGACCATGAATTAGCTCGCGCAATTTATCAAGTTTATCTATTCCTGCTAAGTCAATCACCTGATTTCCTCCTCGCGCCGCAGGACCATCAATATGAAGCAAGCGTCCAAGCAGTAAACCAAAAGCTGTTCGATAAAGAGCATTGTGAGCAAAGCGGTCAATGGGGACAGCTTCCACCATCTGATCTAAGTATTCGTGCGCTTTCACAAAATAGTCAAAAATAGCTCGTTCACGAGCGCGTTGCGGTCGAAATAATATGAATACTAAACCTGGAACAGTTCTGCCAGCACGACTTGATGCCTGAATGTATTCCGCTGTTGTACTGGGCCATCCGTAAAACAACATTAAATTAAGTCGGTCAATATCAACCCCGTGAGAAATCAAACTGGTTGCTACCACATCTCTTAGCCGTTCTGAGCTATTTGGATTCAAATCTTTTTGCCGTGTCTCCATCCGTTTTAAGACTTCTTTAACCACCTCAATCCCATCATCTCCAGAAAGAGTAATTGCTTCTGGAAGCATAGCATTGGCTTGGCTTTCTCCAAATTGATCTCGCAATTCAGCCTTTACTTGTTCATTAATGGAGCGTCGAATATCAGAACCATCATTTTTCGAGTTTACATAAGTACAGCAAAGGTCATGCTCATCTACTAATTTTAGAAATTCCTCATCAGTTAAAGAACTAAGTCCATACTCAACCTTATATTTTGCAGGATTGTTGCGAATAATTTCTAACTCAGTCCGTAGGGCTGAAATTAAAGCCATTGCTGCATCAAGGGGATTAGCCGCTGTAGGACGTAACCCCACAAAGCCTCTAGTTACATATCGGCTATGCTGGTTTGCATAGAAACTACGTCCCTCAGCAGGTCCTCGCACTGGAAATTGAGAAAGTTCTCGCCAGTAAAGATGTCTAGTTTGTTGCTCTGCCCCCTCAATGGTAGCAGTTGCAGCCAAAACCTTTGGACGTATTGCCCCCCGTTCTTCGTGAATAGAATCAATCAAAGCTTCGTAGTGACCATCAAAAGTTCCTAATTCTTCGCGTAGTAAGTGTAATTCGTCCTGAAAAATCAGAGGGATGCCAGGATCAACAGGTGCGCTGGAGAGATGTTTCAATTCTCGTCGAGTACATCCACCAACCGAATCCTGTTTGTGACAAGTGTTATTCGCTACAAAACCATGTACAGAACATATATCTGAGACACCACCAAACAAAGTGCGGCTAGCAGGACGAAATGTTATATTGGCAATTTTGTCAAGAGTTCCTACCAGTAGAGTTGGCAGTCGGCTGTAAATATCTTCATCAACAATGTAGAGTGGAATTTCCCGACCACAAGCATTTTGAGGTAAAGGTTTATTTAGAGAACCGCAACGATGCCGAAGTTCTTTTGTTTGTGGATCGATAAAAGTGTGAACTTCCTCTAATCCGCAGTAGGGGCAGCGCATTACCATGCGATACTGCTGGATTGAGCCGGGAACGTATTGTCCTACATCCGCCAAACTTAAGTATTTAGGAAGCTTTGTTATACCTGCATCTTGCATTTCCTTTTTAGCCTGTCCTATGTATTTTCCGAGTTCATCGGGAACAGACTTCAGAGAATTTGGACTGTTATCTCGACCGCCGTAATAACCTACTGTGAACTCAGCAGTATTGGCTAAATCGGGTTGCTGTTTTCTGACTTCATCTGCAACAACAAGAGTATCCAGAAAACGTTGCAATTGCTGGTAAGTGAGCAAGCGTAGGGGATAGCGCAACCAAGCGACTACGCCCCAATCCCGACTCCGCAGGCGGTCAAAAAATGCTTGAGTAAGGATGATTCCCATCACAGCTTCAGATTTACCACCGCCAGTTGGGAAATGAACCACGGCAGCATGGTCAATCTGTGCCAAGGGATTTTTGGTGAAATCTCCAGTCCATTTTCGTGCTGCTAGTGCTACAAGATTAGAAACAATGTAAACAATTTGAAAAGGTCGCCAGTTCTCATAAATTGCTTTTTTACGTTGCTTGCGCTTTTCATCAATCTCGACAAATGTCTGATTCATCAAATTAAAAGCCCGTCGAAGCATGGCATATTTTGGATTTGATAAAACCTGAATACCTAACTCAAAGCGCTGAATTTCTTGCTTAAAATTATCTAAATCGGCTTGAGCTTCAGCGTTATCCTGATTTCCCCCTGTTTGTGGATGTTTTTGATTAATTAATGCTTGCCAATTATCTCGATATTCTCCCATTTTTAGCAAAATGGATTGGAGTATTTGAAGGTCAGCATCTCCATCATTGATCGCCAAATATTTAAAAGGAGCTTTAATACCAGCAGTATAAAGTCTCTTTTGCCAATAAATGGGTAAAAACTCAGTCCAGATACGAACAAAGCCCTGATTCTCATCAAATTGTGGTGTACAGTTAATTCCTTGAGCAGGAACGGTTGAGTCCACTTGGTAAGATATTTTAAATCGAGATAGTTCTATCGGCTGCCACATTTCTTGTGGTAATTTAATTTCCAGGCAAGCTCCAAATAAACCTGTATCTCTGGGATCGCCAAAAATAGCTATCTGGTCACTCTTATTTCTCAAAAATAGACGTAGTCTCGTTTGTCCTCCTAAAGTTCGTTTTTGTGCTTCAACTGTAACCTTGAAATTAACAGGAGAAACTTGACCTAACGGAATATCACTGTCAGCAGTAGTCTTGTCATTTTTACCTTTATTTTTTTTGTTAGTAATTCGCTTACGTAGTTCAGCTTGTAATTCTTTATAATTTTTATCTTGATCTAAGATAAATTCGGATCCGGTTAAATCATCAATTATTGGATTAAGTCCTAGTAGCCAAGATTGTGAATCTGCTTGATGTATTTCAATTATCTTTATGAGTTGGTCTGTAATATCCTGATTGAGTTTAGTAAGAGTAGGAGAACCATCGCCGAATAAATCCTGAATGATAGAACTGATAGAAGCACTTATATCAAAGCGTTGCCACATTGGTCTTAATGACCGATCCGCAGCTTTACTTAAATCAAGTTTAGGCAGGAAAACACTAAAGCGAATTTTTAACTCTATAGGTAACTGCTTTTGCTCCCAATCTGTAGCTAAGTTAATTACTAAACCACAATTACTAGGACGGAAAGTATTCTGTTGTTGGCTACTTACTGATGAAACTGCTGGTAATGCTGAGAGATAACCAGTTGGCATCAAACGTCGAGGTTCAGTTGAGCCTGTAATAACACTCCGATGGTCAGATATTCCTGTTATGTGACCATGTATACGCCGATAAAAATTTTCAACAAATTGCAAATGTTGTTCTTGTCTTTGAGAATCAGATACATTCAAACCTGTATCACTGAGAATATCTTCTGGCTTCATAAATTACTCCTGCACCTTATCTAAAAAGTCGATTTATTGGATACTCAGGTTTTTGACGAATCATTTGAGGTTTAGACTTTACTTTTAACACCAACATGGCATCTCGCAATTCACCAACAGTTATAAAAACTTGCTCGTATTGAAAGACAATTTCGTCTGATTTCCTCTCCTTCCATCCCTCTTGAGCACAAGCAGATATAACTTGACCAAGTTGTCTACGCTTAATTCTCAGGTCATTAGCCTTTAGCCAAAATTCTTCAAACCCTGAACGAGCCAGAGGTGGTAAAAACCAAAAGAAATGCTCTTGTTCACGAGGTAAACTGAGGAGGTCATCACCATTTATCCAGTAATACTGGATCGTTTCTTCTCCAATAGGTATACCCGTTTCACGCAGAATTTCTCGGCATACAGTTCGCACATTTAACTTTTTAACCTGCTGCTTTACTAGCTCGCGCCATGCATCTAACTGTATGCGATAAAGATAGTTAACTTTGGTATCTTCCAATAAACCAGCCTTTTGAGCAAACAACTCATCACGGGTCATGCCATCAAATAAAATAACTTTTGTTTCAGCAGTTATTTCTCTGACAGCAACAACCTGAGCTTTTTTACCTGATAACACCAAAAAATCACTACCAGGTGCTACCCTGATTTTTAATCCACGTTCAAACTCAACTAGATAATGGGACTCCAAATTATTTGAAAGATAATTTTTTAAACCTGTGTCTAGAACACTTCCACTCAAGTTACTGAAACTTTCTTCTAGTTCAGATATATTAATATTCTTAGTTAACTTTGCCGTTCCTGTATTAACTACTTGAACTGATGTGTATTCCGAACTAAAACCATAACGTCCTACTTGTGTTTTTTCAGTTAATATCTGCCAAGTTTTACGGTGCAATTCTCTAGCATCAACTTCCAGATTGCTCCACCACCGCTCGGCACGTTCAGATAATACTGACCACATTAAAACATCTATATGCCGGAAGAAAGTAGTTTGGAGTATATCACGGTAACAAGCCTTTGGCTGACCAATAACTATAAGTTTTTTTCCACAAAATCCTCGAATTTCGCTGAGTGGTAAAATTTGAGGTATAGAATAACCGGAGTATTCTCCTAAAAACTTTTCTAAGGCATTAGCTCTTTCTGCATCTTCCACTGCAACGATAGTGTCTACATCAGATGCTTTAATAATTTCTATAAAGGGGTTAGAATTGAGTCTTTGTAGCCTGAGCGCAAGAGAGCTTAGAAGGTTATATAAAGTTAGTGCCTTGTCATCTTTGGATTTACTCACAGTATTTTGTAAATGCTTAAGCTTACTTTCAATAAACTTTCCCCATAGTAAATAAAAGGGTAACACTGGAGCAGAGAGATGTCGCCATATTTCCCATCCTGTTACTCCAACTATCCTCAATTGAGGTTGCTTTGCCAAATCGATTAGTAAAGCTGACGATTCTTGAAATAATTCTGAGATTTTTTCTTCATCTTCCGTATTAAAGTTAAAACTTTTAATAGTTACTTGCGCCTCTTTTAAAGACAGGCGTTTTCTTTCTAGCAGTAAATAACTCTCCTCAATAGGGTGAAGTGTTCCGCCGTTAGCAAAAAGACCCCTATCTGCTGGATAAGAACGTAGAGCGAAGAAGTCTACAGGCCAAAGTAAAATTCCCCAGGGGTGATTTTTTTCGCGGTATTCAATATCTCTCATTGCCCAAGGAGGAACAATACCCACCATAGGAATTTGTTTTTGTCTACAAAGGCTCGCTAACTTAAACGCTTCAGTTCCATAGCTAGATGGAGATGGGTAAGTTTGTCCTGATGGGTCATCAATTACAACTAGAGAGCAATATTGAGACTCCTTAAATAATTCAACAGCTTCTGAAAGCGATCGCACCATAACAACTCTTAGGCGTTGACTTTGGGATGATTCCTCAAATTTATAAGCAGGTAAACAAGCAATTTTCTCACTTAGAGCGCAATGAGTATCTTCTCTTTCTATGAGATTAAATGCCCTTGTTGTCCTTAAATTGGAGACTTTACCATTATCTTGAGGTCGAATCCAAATAACAAAATCTTTAGCTGATATTGCATGATGAGTATGAGAAATATCTCTTTCTTCTCTAAAAAGATGTGCATAATAGATAACTAAAAGTATACCTAGAGAAACTGGAGAAACAGGAAAACTAATAAATAATTGACGTTTTTTAGAAATACTTAGAGCAGATAAATAAGTTAAGTCTTTCTCTAGTGTATGTATTTGTATTGAGTTACTATTTCTCTTTAAGCATCCAAGTATTCGTTCAAACACTTGGTGTCTTACTTCTGAATTAAAACTCCCTCTGAAAATCTCTCCCCACGGTTCTTCTGTCAAACTCTGTCTAACTAAAGTTACACAGGCTTGAGCTTCATTTGGATCATCGTCTTTGGGTTGATCTGCTGTTTCTTGCTGTTGGTATCTATAACTGAAGTTTTCCTGAAAGGTTGTTGCCAAGGATGGTGTTACCGACGAAATACCTGTTACATCGAGACCAAAAGCTATATGAACAGCATCTGGTAGTGATGGCTCTGCTGGCATACACTCTATCCTGTTTATAGCTTACTAAATACAAGATATCCACCTTTTCTAGGTATTTACCAGAGGTACTTTAAAAATTCACTAATTAAATTAACTGATTGCAGTCATACAATTAAGAATTTACTTAATCTGGGCTGCTTCAGCCTTACTTTTCTTCGAGCGATTAAATTTACAAAATTTTCACAAAGTAGTTCTGCAACTGAATGTCAATTTTAGTAACCCAGTTGGTTAACAATCATCTAGCTGTCTAATCAATGATTCAGCAATCGCCTTCGTCAGTATAGGAGGTACAGCATTACCAATTGCTTGGACGACTGAACAGTACTCGTGTCCCAACCGAAAATCGTCTGTAAAGCCCATTAATCGAGCCAACTCACGAGGGGTAAGGGTTCTTTCATACTGATAATGGTAAGCAAAATCTGCATGACCTTGCACTGTAGGACTGTGACCTTCTGGAAGCAGCCGACGGTAAGCACTGTAGTGCTTGCGCCTCAGCTTACCACTGGTTGAATCACTAGGGATTTTATAAGTTAAGGGTTCAGGTAAATCTCTCCAGTTACCCCCAGGAATCACCGCTTTCAATCGCATTCTGGTCTCTGGTAATATACGTGGAACTGCATGACCATCAGTTTCCTGCAAATGCTGTCTTGCCCATTTTTGATAGGCACTTTGAGGAGGAGTTGAGTAAAAGCAATTATTGCCAGGAGTTTTAGTTTCCAATATTGGCAGATCTGATATTGCCTGCTCTACATTGACTAATTGCAGGTCATTTGGATCAACCAAACGCGCAAGCCAAGGTTCCTCAAGCTTTGGATAGTAAACTATTTTCCCGTTCTGCTCATCTCTTTGCCACCAAAAATGATAATGAGGAATATCCAATCCTTTTGGAATAATTGGAACCCGCCCCACATTACATCGAATACCCAATACAAACAATCTGGTTCGTCGAGAAGGATTTCCAAAATTTGCTGCTTCTACTACTGCATGGGCTACTCGATAGCTATTTCGTCCTTTCAATCTGCCCAGAAATCGCTGAAACACTCTAGAATTTTCTAGCTGAGGTACATTTTCGTAAATAAAGGCAAGCGGGTTTAACTCACGTATAATATCAGCAAACTTGATTGCTAGCCGATTATGTGGATCTGAATCTGTATCCTGACCATTACGAATTTGTGTGAAGCCTCGGCATGGACTACCACCAACAACTAAATCAACTCCACCATGAAATTGAATTTTTTCAAATAAAATTTTGATATTTGAAAGTTTAGAAAGGTCAAGATTTAATACTTGAGTATTGGGTAAGTTACGCTTGTAAAGAGCAAGTGCAGGCTCAGAATTATCTACTGCCCATAATGGTTCGATAACTCCTGTTCCCTTTAATCCCCAAGATAAACCACCCATTCCACAAAATAGGTCTAAGGCTTTCAGCGCCATCAAATTATCTCCTAAAAACTCAAATAATCTGTACAGTTCAAATCAATTATTGAGACCTACTTGGGTTATATTGTTTCTTTCTGAAGATGCGCTAAATCTTTAGCCTGCGGAGGCAGGCTTTGTTTGTATAGCCCCTTCACCCTGTGGAGAAATAGAGCGCAGCCTCATACAGAATTGGTATTAGTTATATTTCGAGAGCATAATCAACACATACTCGGTAACCTCCTTATCTCAAAAATATTTCCGCATTATTGCTAAACTCACTCGGCTAGGCAGTATCATAACTTACTACGGACACAAAACAATCATTCAACTTGGCAAACTGCTGTTTGCCGTCAATAATCAAATTTGCCTGTACAAACACGGATAAAGGCGACGTGATCGCGATATTTCGGGTCTATGTTTGCTTGAAATTTGAAGACAAATCCAGAAAACTCTGGATATATAGGAGTCACTTCACCAACTGTGGTACTATAAGGACCAGGTTTGAGCGTATACTCAAGAAAATATTTTAAGAATAACTCAACCCCGAAGTTGGTAATGGCACTACCAAAGAAAACGGGCGTCATTTTGCCTTGATGAACCAATTCCAAATCTATTCAGATCCGACTCCTTCTAGGAGTTCTAAATCGTTTTTGCCGTTGTGTTTGGCGCATATTTTGATATGATTTGTCACGAAAAACATGATTAAAGCGCTATAGCGCACGATGTTATATGGCGGTGCGCTATAGCAAAGCCTTAGCGCACCCTACGGTTTACTTTATACAAAGTGATTACTCTTGGGATACTACAAAGATATTAAACATGAGTTATTTTATGAACCGACGGGAATATACCAATACTTTTGGTCCTACGATTGGCGATCGCATCCGTCTTGCTGATACGGATTTGTTCATTGAAGTGGAACAAGACTACACAACCTATGGTGGTACGCTTTACGGGGAAGAGGTTAAATTCGGTGGTGGTAAGGTGATTCGGGATGGTATGGGACAATCCCCCATTTCAAATGCTGATGGTGCGGTAGATGTGGTGATCACCAACGCCTTGATTCTTGATTGGTCAGGCATTATTAAAGCAGATATTGGTATTAAAGACGGGAAGATTTTTAAAATTGGTAAAGCAGGCAATCCGTACACACAAGACAATATAGATATTATTATTGGTCCTGGCACGGAAGCGATCGCAGGAGAAGGTAAAATTCTGACTGCTGGGGCGATTGATACTCACATTCACTTTATCTGTCCTCAGCAAATCGAAACTGCGATCGCGTCTGGTACGACAACTTTAATTGGCGGTGGTACTGGTTCTGCTACGGGTACTCTCGCGACGACTTGTACCCCTGGTCCTTGGAATATTTACCGCATGCTACAAGCGGCTGATGCTTTCCCTGTCAACATTGGTTTCTTGGGCAAAGGTAATACTAGCAAACCTGAAGGGTTGATAGAGCAAGTTGCTGCGGGAGTCATGGGTTTAAAGCTGCACGAAGATTGGGGAACCACCGCGAATGCGATTGATACTTGTCTTTCGGTTGCAGATGAGTACGATGTACAAGTCGCAATTCACACTGACTCTCTGAATGAAGCAGGATTTGTGGAAAATACTATTGCTGCTTTTAAAAACCGTGTTATTCACACCTTCCATACGGAAGGTGCAGGTGGTGGTCACGCGCCTGATATTCTGAAAGTCTGTAGTCTAGCTAATGTTTTGCCTGCTTCTACTAATCCCACTCGTCCCTATACTATCAATACTTTTGACGAACATCTCGATATGTTGATGGTGTGTCATCACCTCGATAAAAACATTCGTGAAGATGTCAAATTTGCTGAATCGAGAATTCGTAAGGAAACAATTGCGGCTGAGGACATTTTGCATGATATGGGGATTATCAGTATTATGTCTTCTGATTCTCAAGCAATGGGAAGGGTAGGGGAAGTGATTACTCGCACCTGGCAAACTGCCCATAAGATGAAAGTACAGAAGGGATTATTACCTTCTCCTGGTCATCCTCACGAAACCCATGATAATTTTAGGGCAAAACGCTACATTGCCAAATACACCATCAACCCTGCGATCGCTCATGGCGTTGCAGATCATATAGGTTCTGTTGAAGAAGGGAAGCTAGCAGATTTGTGTTTGTGGAAGCCAGCATTTTTTGGCGTGAAACCAGAGACTGTGATCAAAGGAGGAATGATCGCTTACTCACAAATGGGCGATCCTAACGCTAGTATCTCCACTCCGGAACCAGTTCATATGCGTCCGATGTTTGGTCGCTTTGGCGGTGCAATGGCTGAAACTTCTATAACTTTCGTTTCCAACGAAGCCTTGAAACAGCGTATACCTGAAAAACTTGGTTTAAAAACTCGAACAGTCGCAGTTTCCAAAACACGTGAGTTGAAAAAAGCAGATTTGAAACTCAACGACGCTACTCCACAAATTGATGTTGATCCAGAAACTTTCCATGTCAGGGTAGATGGGAAGTTGTTAACTTGTGAACCTGCTACGTCATTACCTATGACACAACGTTATTTCTTGTTCTAATTATTAGAGCTTTTTGTTGATTCTAGTGTCAAGAACTAGGGATGTAAGGGGAGCCAGTGCTCGGAAGCGAGTTTCACAGGCTTAGACGCCCGCCAGAAGGTGAGGGGAGGGGGTCGCAGTCTTGGACGCCACCTGCCGTGGTTTCCCCCATGTTAGCGGAGCGAGCCGTAGGCTGCGACTGCTGAACGGGAAGGGCGGATGAGTATGGGGTTTAAATCCCCACCGTCTACAGGGGAGGCAGTACTGTAGGAGGATCTCCCTTAGGATAAGAGCGTTGTCTACAATCGGTTGGGGTCGCGCATCCCCAACAGAAGTGATTCTGACTCAGGAATTGCTGTTGGTGCAGCGGGGCGCAGCCCATTCTGACTTCTTTTTAATGACTTTATTGTCATGCGCAATTTACTTACTTTGCCATAGCATTGATTGGCAAATTAAGAAAGAAAAATAGCAAATCATGTAACTTTTCTTTGCAATGTATTTGAACGAAGCTAACTTGAAGAAGTAATCACGGCAATACCCTATAGCAATTCCAAAAAAAGTACTATGTAACACTAAAAGTGAAAGCTTTAAAATGTATATCCACAAATCAATAACGCTCATTTACATAATTAATAAAAAACAAGCAGACATTATTTTTTAACTAAAGTATATTTGACTGAAAAACGGAAAAAGAGGATAAGTAAGATAAGTGGGATAAGTAAGTATCTTATACCAACTATTGATTTCCCAGAAAATTCATGATATCTCTAAATAAAAACAGTGGTCGTACAACTTTTCAATTAAATATTTACCGGAGAATATAATCATAAAAAAAATCTTTTGATTATATTCTTTTTGGTATTTTCTGCCGACAATATTTAGTTAAGGAGTTGACAATAAATCTGAATAAATCTTTTGTAATCCTAGCAGTTGGTATGTTTTCTGTATCAACGCTTTCTTTGTTCATGAATTTCAATTTAGGTTCATCATGGAGTGCGTTCGATAATATTTCGCCCACTTAGAGGATGTTAGAAAAGTCGGCTACAGAGTCAAAAAAACTCTCAAGCTGTAAGCTGCAAATACGCAGTACAGTACCCAGACACTCACGAGTCAATCATACTGGAGCAATGTTTGAACGAATCTAGTGGGAGCCAAACAGCCACTTGAGAGGAGCAAACAGAGGCTATATGTTTCGGTTGTAAGTATCTGGGTAAATAGCGGCTTATGATAGCAATGCCTTTATGCAATGGGTGATAAATCTTGTCACTGGATTGTATAGGTGGTGCTGTGAGCGCAATGGTTCAAGCCTTTTGTCTTATTACCCAAACAGTGGGTAGTGGAGGGTACCAAAAGCTTGCTCAATCTGTGTCGGAGTTTGAACAAAGACTACAACCTATTACCGCCAAACAGTAGAAATATTTGTCTACATTGCCATGATGCGTATTGTGGTGAGGCGATTGGCATGACTTTTTTCCCTAATGACTTTTCAAACATCCTCTTAGAACTTGGCTGATAGACATTACAGATCATTGGCTTTTTCAATTTCGTAAACCAGGGTAAGCAAGAAATTAATATGAGATTTTCTGATCTGAGTCAGTTTGATGATGATTTTTTCATTGAAACAGATTTATGTATAGTGGGTAGCGGACCAGCTGGTCTATCTATTGCAAAAGAGTTTGCTGGGACGAAGATCAAAGTGTGGATTCTAGAAAGCGGCGGCTTTGAGAAAGAGAGTGATACGGAAGCTTTATGTAAAATCGAAAATGTAGGAGTTTCACGAAAAGACAATACTCGTAATCGGCTTTATGGTGGAACCTCACATACATGGACAGGTAGATGCGCCCCTTTTAATCCCACTGATTTTCAAAAACGATCTTGGATCCCCTACTCGGGATGGGATCTTAAATACGAGGAATTAGAACCATTATTAGAACGAGCAGGAAAAATTTTGGGACTTGGACCAAATTGTTATGATAATCGACTTTGGGAGTTGTTTAAAGTTTTGCCTGCTACACCTAATATGGACTCAAAATTTTTAGATACGACATTCTGGCAATTCAGTAAGAGTCTTAAAGAACGAGGAGAACCAATAAGGTTTGGACGCGATTTCTTCATTGACAATAGTCCAAATATTGAAGTTCTTTTGCATGCCAATGTAACCCATATTAATACAAATGAATTGGGGACTTGCTTTGAATCAGTTGAAGTGAGAACTTTAGAGGGTAAGCGTGCGTTTGTGAAAGCAAAAGCTTTAGTGCTATCCTGTGGCGGGATGGAAAATGCACGACTACTTTTAGCCTCCAACCGAATTATTCCTAATGGAATAGGGAATCAAAATGATGTGGTTGGTAGATTTTTAATGGATCATAGTTTGTGTGTCATAGGTTCTTTTGCTCATCAATCTGCCTACAGTGTACGAAATCGATTTGGACATTATTTAATAAAAGATAAACAACAAACTCATGTTTATCTACATGGACTATCACTAAGTCCAAAAATTCAGGAGCAAGAAAACCTATTGAGATGTGATGCTTATCTAGAAGAATACAATCCACTACCAAATGATTCTTGGTCAGCAATCAGGCGACTGAAAAGTACTCTACGAAAACGGGAGTGTATTAAGCAATCAACTCAAGATATATTCACCATATTGTCTAATTTTAGGGAGATAAGCTCAGGCTTTCACCGCCGTTACGTCAAGCGCCGTCCTCCACTCATCAAATTTGAACGTATTGAGCTTCACTGTATGCTAGAACAGTTACCTGATCCAGAAAGTCGTATTACTCTTTCTAGCAACCAAAAAGATAGATTGAATATGCCACTAGCCAAAGTCAATTGGAAAGTAAATTCGTTAGAACGACAAACTGCTCAAAGAATGAGTCAATTGATTACGCAAGAATTTCAAAGAATTGGCTTTCCTACACCGCATCTTTCTGGTTGGTTAGACAAGGAAGAAAATTGGACGCAAAACTTTGAGGATAAAGCTCATCACACTGGAACAACGCGGATGTCAGCTAACCCGAAAGAAGGTGTTGTGAATGTAAATTCTCAGGTTCATGAAGTAAATGGTCTGTTTGTTGCGGGAAGCTCTACATTTCCTACTTCAGGTACTGCTAATTCTACGTTAATGATTGTTGCATTAGCATTGCGTTTAGCAGATCATTTGAAATATAACTACTTTAAAGCCTCATAAAAAAAATGGTGTTGCGTTATGCATGAATCAAAAACACCATCAATTTGTTCGCTTAACTGCGAATTTTAGGTTTGAACTTCAGTCTTAACGGAATCGTATTAACCCAACTCCCGTGTTGAGCTTCGGTTCACACGGGAGTTGGGTTAGTGGTTAGTTAATCACTAACCACTAACTATTTGAATTTGTCGGTTGTCCAGAAACGACAGGCGCAATACTACTCAATTTCAATTCTGGATGGTCTTCCTGTAATTGGTTACAATTCCATTCATTGCGGAATAATAACACCGGACGCCCCATGCTGTCTTTTACTGTTGTTGTATTAAAGACACGTCCGATTTTATTCAAGGCTTCCCAGCCGCCCTCAACCCAACGCGCGACACTGTAAGGCAACAATTCCAGCAGAGTTTCCACTCCATACTCATTTTGCAACCGGAACTGTACCACTTCAAATTGCAACTGACCGACTGCAGCCAAAATTGGATCGCGTTTCGCTTCATCCACTGAGTACATAATTTGCACAGCCCCTTCTTCCCGCAATTCGGAAACACCTTTTTGAAACTGCTTAAATTTAGAAGGATTTGGGTTACGCAGAACTGCAAATAACTCAGGCGAGAAATAAGGAATTCCCTCATATTCCAGCTTTTGACCAGTATAAATGGTATCGCCGATCGCAAACACACCAGGATTGTTCAAACCAATCACATCACCAGCGTAAGCAACATCTATGGATTCCCGTTCTTGAGCAAATAATTTCTGTGGACGGGATAAGCGAATCGTTTTGCCAGTGCGCGCATGACTGACTGTCATATCTTTCTCAAACTTGCCTGTACAAACACGGATAAAGGCGACGCGATCGCGATGTTTCGGATCCATGTTTGCTTGAAGTTTGAAGACAAACCCAGAAAACTCTGGATATATAGGTGTAACTTCGCCAACCGTGCTATTATGAGGACCAGGTTTGAGGGCATACTCAAGAAAGTCTTTCAAGAATAACTCAACCCCGAAGTTGGTAATGGCACTACCAAAGAAAACGGGCGTCATTTTGCCTTGATGAACCAATTCCAAATCTAATTCGGGTCCCACTCCTTCTAGAAGTTCTATATCGTTTTTGAGTTGGTAGTAGAGATCTTGTTCTAAAAGTTCTTCTATTCTGGCATCGCCTAAGTCAACCACTGTATCGACAGCTTCGCGACTTCCGTGGGCGCTTCTTTCAAACAGGTGTATTTGTTGTTCTTTGCGATCGTACACACCTTTGAACCGATCGCCCATGCCAATGGGCCAATTCACAGCATAAGTTACCAGGCCCAATTCCTGCTCAATTTCGTCCAACAATTCCAAAGGTTCCCTTCCTGGACGATCCAACTTATTCACAAACGTGAAGATGGGTATACCGCGCAGCTTACACACTTCAAACAACTTCCGTGTCTGGGGTTCTAAACCTTTCGCCACGTCAATAAGCATCACAGCATTATCTGCCGCTGCCAAGGTACGATAGGTATCTTCACTAAAATCCTGGTGTCCAGGCGTATCTAACAAATTTATCTGACAGTCCTGATAGTCAAACTGCAATACTGTAGAGGTAATCGAAATACCTCTTTGCTGTTCCATTGCCATCCAGTCAGAGGTTGCTTTACGCTGTGCCCGTCTTGCCTTAACTGCGCCAGCTTCATGAATTGCTCCTCCGTACAGTAGTAGCTTTTCTGTCAGTGTCGTTTTCCCAGCATCTGGGTGAGAAATAATTGCAAAGTTGCGACGGCTATCAACTGCTTTGTGTAGTTCTGACTCAAGTTCAGTAGACATAATGCTATTTGATTACTTGTAACTTAACTTAACTTAACTTTTTCCAACTTTAGTAAGTCTTTTAATCTTAAGACAACAACGCCTATGTAGTAGACCTATCCAAAAATCGATTTTTAGTGCAAGCGCGGGGTATTGGTTTCATAGCCATTTTTGGATAGGTCTAGTGGTCGTTATATAATAACCAAGTCAAACTGAAGGAGAAAAAAACAGTGTACGATCCAGATAAGCGGAAGATTTTGTCAGCACTGAGTCATGGTGCAATTTTCTTGAGCGCTACTTTTGTGTCTGTCGGTCTACCCATAGCTATACTCTTTTTGTCTGAAGACCCAGTTGTCAGGGAAAATGCTAAAGAATCCATTAACTTTCATTTAAATGTATGGCTTTTTGGAGCGATTGTGACAGCATTGATATGGGTCAGCTTCGGTTTGCTGTTACCACTCGCAGGTCTATGGTTTCTCATCCATTGGGGACTAACAATTTGGGCGGTTTTTCATGTTCTTACCGATCCAGATCAACCCTTCCGCTATCCCTACATTGTCCGGGTTTTTTAGTTTTTTGTCATCCGCCACTCGTTAGTCATTGATAAGATTACTCGCCCTACTAGTACATGACGGCGCATTGAGCGCACCCATACCCTGCACCGAAGCCCTCCGGGTATCTCCTGCACCAGACGCTACGCGTATCTCCTACGGAGACGCTGCGCGAACGCCCTTGGCGTGCGCTTGCGCT
>NZ_CAWPKW010000264.1:0-2932 GCF_963888615.1 Brasilonema octagenarum UFV-OR1
CAACACGTCAACCATCTCGAAGCGAAGAAATGCTCTGCCACCCCCCAGATTCCCATTGATTTCCCCGCTCCTCACCCGATATCTTCTTCGCGATGCGATACGCGATGATCATGGCCGGCGGAGCCGGGACGCGCCTGTGGCCGATGAGCCGCAAGGACCAGCCCAAGCAGCTCCTCAAGTTCATCCAGCCCAAGGAGGGCGGCCCCTCGCGCTCCCTGCTCGAGATCGCGGCTCAGCGCCTCGAGGGCATCGTCCCGCCCGAGCGCCGTTTCATCTGCACCAGCGAGAACTACCGCAAGATCATCCGGCGTGATCTGCCCAACTTCGTCGACGAGCGCATCCTGGGCGAACCCGTCGGCCGCGACACCGTCAACGCCGTCGGCTTCGCCGCCGCGGTCTTCGAAAAGCTCGACAAGGACGCCGTCTTCTCCGTCCTCACCGCCGACCACATCATCGAGCCGCAGGACGTCTTCCGCGAGCGCATGGACCTTGGCTACCGCCTCGTCGAGGACGACGCCAAGCGCCTCGTCACGTTCTCCATCAAGCCCACCTACCCCGCCACCGGCTACGGCTACGTCGAACGCGGCACGCCCATCCGCGGCGTCGACGGCTGCGAGAAAGACGGCAAGGCCCTCGCCTTCCACGTCGCCCGCTTCGTCGAGAAGCCCGATCTTCCCCGCGCTCAGGCCTACGTCCAGTCCGGCGCCTTCAACTGGAACAGCGGCATGTTCGTGTGGAAGGCCTCCACCATCATGAACGCCCTCCGCAAGTTCAAGCCCGAGAGCCACGCCGGCATGCTCCAGATCCAGCACGCCTGGGGCACCGCCAAACAGAACGAGGTCGTCGCCCGCGTGTATCCCACGCTCCCCAAGATCAGCGTCGATTACGCGATCATGGAACCCGCGAGCAAAGACAAGGATTTCTCCATCTGCACGGTCCAGATGGATGTGAACTGGCTCGATGTCGGCTCCTGGCCCAGCTACGCCGAAACGCTCGGCGCCGACGCCGCCGACAACCGCATCACCGGCGAAGGCCCGACGCTCCAGACCCAGGCCAAAGGCAACCTGCTCATCAACGCCAACGCCAACCACACGCTCGCGGTGCTCGGCATCGACGACCTCATCGTCGTCCACACCCCCGACGCCACGCTCATCATGCCCAAGAGCAAGGCCGAGGAACTCAAAGCCCTCCACGGCATGGTCGACGACCGCCTGAAGTAAAGCGAGAGCAGGGCCCGCCTACCCGAGGGGGCGGGGCCTTCCAGGCCCCGGCGCCATCCGTCCCACTCAAGCAGCCATCCCCCGCGCTCCGCTCTTCTGCCTCCCTGCTCCCCTGCTCCCCTGCTCCCCTGCTCCCCTCTTCTCTCTACCCTTCCCCGTGCGATACCTCGCCATCGACCTCGGCGACAAACGCACCGGCCTCGCCCTCGGCGATCCGGTGACCGGCATCGTCTCGCCCATCGAGGTCATCGAAACGCCCCTCGCCGCCAACGCGGGCGCTCAACTGCTCGCCGACATCGTGAAGCGCATCGAATCCCACCTCGGTCGCGCCGAAGCCGAACTCGTCCTCGGCCTCCCCCTCAACATGGACGGCAGCGAAGGCCCGCAAGCCAAGAAAATCCGCGCCTTCGGCGAGCGCCTCGCCGCCGCCTCCAAGCGCACCGTCCGCTTCCACGACGAACGCCTCACCTCTGTCGAGGCAGACTGGTCCATGTCGCAGAGCGGGATGACCCACAAGCAGAAGAAAGAAAAACGCGACGCGCTGGCCGCCGCCGCAATCCTCCGCGATTACTTTGCGTCGCTGCCCGGTGCCACTCCCGGCTCCGACCCCTCCGCGGGCTTGGGCTCTTCTTTGTCCCCCTGAAACTCCGGCGGCACCGTCGAGCATGTCATCTCGATGTTCGCGTCCACCACCGGCGCCGCCGCCCTCATCTCGAAAAAGTCCGACAGCCGCACCTTCCACCGCGCCCGCAGCTCCAGCAGATCGCCCTTGAGCGTCTCACCTTCCTGCTTGGCGTCCGCTCGCGTCAGCGTCAGCACCACCCGCGGCACGAACACCTCCGTCGTCACGCCGTTGATCGTCACGTCCGCGATCACCCCGCACGAGTACGACGACGAACTCTCGCTCTTGGACAACTCCCGCGTGTCCACCGCCGCACGCACCGTGAACCCGATGTCGGGATGCTGCTCCAGCTTCAACACACCCGCGTCGGCCCACGCCTTCAGCGTCGCATCGTCCACAACCTTGTTCCACGGCAGCAACCACTGCCCCGCCAGCAGCACCGCGCCGATCGTCCCGTCCGCGCCCGAACTCATCGGCACCCGCGCCACCGCGTAGCCGATCGGCGACTCGATGCGCGGCCGCACCGACATCCCGCTGACGTCAAAACGGCCAACCCGCGCGGTGTGGTACACGCCGCCCATCTTGCGATGCGTCGGCAGCGGCTTGAGCCACGTGCCCGACTCGGCCTTCTCCGGAAACACCGGATTGGGGCGTCGCGCCAACCCGCTCGAAGACGGCGCCGCGTCCTCCGGCTGCCCCGCCGCGACAGCAGCGAGCGACAGCACAGCCGCAACCGCGGCGACCACCCAGCCCGAATTCTCCCAGGGGCGTCCGCGCACATCTCTACCTTCGCACCGAGTCGGGTTACTCACAACACTTTTTGCGGTTTCGGCCTCAGACTCCTGCAGCCGTTCTTCCTTCTACCCTCCCACGACGAATTCTGACCGGTGGCGACGTCTTCTTTCGGACCCGAACCTCCGCCACCCCGCCGCTCGTACTTCCTTCAGCAACCCGGAGCCCGCACGTGCTTCCCATCGCCCTCGCGCTGCTCAGCCAACTCGCACTCGCCGCCGATCCAACTCCCACACCGCCCCCCACCCCCGCTCAAACCGCACGTCGATCGAGCCCTGCCGCTCGCACGCGTCCAGCA
>NZ_CAWPKW010000265.1:0-46018 GCF_963888615.1 Brasilonema octagenarum UFV-OR1
TCAGTAAGCTTTAGCTTACTTGAGTTTTAAGCCAAGAAATTTATTTCTTGGCGGATCCAAAAGCTGGTGCAAGATATGAGACTACAGATGTAAATTTAGAAAGTCAGATTTCATCTGGGTTGCTTAATTACGAATTACTAATTACGAATTACTATGAATTGGAGTGCTGCATTACCAACATTTTTCATTACCTTAAGAGAAGGTGTCGAAGCTGCTTTAGTTGTCGGAATCGTCTTTGCCTGTTTACAGCAAGCTGAACAACAAAGGTTGCATCGTTGGGTATACTTAGGTGTTATCAGCGGCACTTTAGCTAGTTTTGTTGTCGGTTTACTACTAAATCTGGGAATCCAAGGATTGCAGACATCTGATTTGCTGTATGCACCTGTCTTCAAGCAACTTTTCGAGGTGGGACTGGGCGTAATTGCGATCGCCATGCTCAGCTGGATGTTAATCTGGATGACACGACAAGCACGATTTCTTAAAGCGGAAATCGAAGGCTCAGTTAAAACTGCTTTAGGTGAAGACAATCGTGCAGCTTCGGCGATTTTCAGCTTAATTTTTATTGCCGTATTTCGGGAAGGTTTAGAAACGGCTTTGTTTATCGTCGCTAAGTTTCAAGAAGGTTGGACACCCGTACTTGGGGCAATAGGAGGACTAAGTATGGCAGTTCTCATCGGGATGCTACTGTTTAAGTGGAGTATCCGCATCAACTTGAGCAAATTTTTCCAGGTGATGGGCGTGTTCCTGCTGCTGATTGTCTCTGGATTAGTGATTTCTGCACTCCGCCATCTTGATGCGGCGGCGATCGCCTATACTCAAATTAATTCCTCAGTTGCTGATGCTTGCGGACAAGGAAATACTTCTTGTCTTTTAGGTGCCCAAGTTTGGGATCTCTCAGGTATTTTACCTGATCGACAGTTTCCTGGAATCTTGCTGAAAACTTTATTTGGCTATACGCAAAAACTCTATTTCGTTCAGGCTGTAGGATATCTTCTGTTTTGGGTGGTTGTGGGTAGCCTCTATTTCCGCAGTCTTAGCCAACCTACACAACTAAAGCCAGCCACCAAAGTTAATTAGGACTTATTTATATCATGTCCGTGGGAAAACCTCACCCTGCCCTGTCGGGCATCCCTCTCCTTATAAAGGAGAGGGAAAGATTTTAGCGCCGATTCAAGAGCGATCGCCCTCCTTAAAAAGGTGGGAATCTTAAAAGCCCCCTTTTTAAGGGGGTTGGGGGATCTCTTGTGCGTAAGTCCTAAAGATTGAAATTTAACCTTCTAGTCATACAATCTTGGTGTCCTCACATCCGGAAGTTTATGCGGTTTTTTACACACGGTCGCCGGTGGGTATTTCTAACGCTTTTTGTGATTGCAGTTATCGTAGCGTGTACAGCATCGCCTGGAAAACGTTCTGGGCAAACAACACAACAGCAAGCAACACAACATAATATGATCATATTTGTTGCGGATGGGCTGCGTCCAACTTGGATCAATCCTACCGATACCCCAAGCATGAATGAGATACGGGAACGGGGTGTCAAGTTTACCAATAGTCACTCTTTGTTTCCGACTTTTACGACTGCTAATGCTTCGGCGATCGCCACCGGTCACTATTTAGGCGATACTGGTGACTTTAGCAATACTATCCAAGTCAATGCCCCAGTCAAAAGTGCCAAAAACAGCCTTGTCCCCTTCTTAGAAAACAATGCTGTTCTCCAAGAAGTGAACAAACAATTTGGTGCTAACTACCTCAACGAACAAACTCTGCTAGAAGCTGCAAGAAAATCAAGTTTTAGCACTGCTGCAGTCGGAAAAATTGGACCAGTTTTGATTCAAGATGTGACTTTGCAAAAAGGTGAACCAACGATCATTTTTGATGACGCCACTGGGACACCCACAGGAATTTCCTTGAGTTCTGAAGTGAGTGAACAACTTGCCAAAAACTCGTTACCAACAGCAGCACCTTCACGCGGTGACAATGGCAAATCTGGCGACAGCAAGACTCCTGGTACTAAAGTTGCTAATACAACTCAGCAGCAATATTTTGCTGATGTGACGACTAAGGTGATTCTGCCAATGTTCAAGCAACGGCAAAAACCCTTTGTGTTCGTTTTCTGGTCTCGTGATCCAGACGGTACGCAGCATAATCACGGCGATAGTCTTAACCAGCTTGTTCCTGGTATTAATGGTCCGACAGTGCAAGCAGCGCGTCAGAATGTTGACAAAAACCTGGCTCAAATTCGCACTGCATTAAAGGATTTGGGTTTAGAAGAAAGCACAAATATATTCTTGACTGCTGACCACGGATTTTCGACAATTAGTAAGGAGAGTAAAACCAGTTATTCGGCGACGCTTTCTTATCCGGAGGTTCCAAAAGGTTTTATCCCACCTGGTTTTGTGGCGATTGATATTGCTCAGGAGTTGAAGTTACCTCTGTTTGACCCAGATAATAAGAATGCAGCTGTAGATCCTAGTATTGGACAGTTTTCTAAAAATAGTGTCATTGGGGAAGATCCCAAAAACCCAGATGTGATCCTTGCTGGTAATGGCGGTTCTGATTTACTTTACCTCCCAAATGCAGCAAACAAAAAAGCAACTGCCAAAAAGATTGTAGATTTGCTGCTGAAGCAGGACTATGTTAGTGGGATATTTGTGGATGATTCTTTGGGAGAAATTCCTGGGACTTTATCAATGGAGGCGATCGCTCTTCGAGGTGCAGCACGCACTCCCAAGCCATCCATCTTAGTCAACTTTCGTTCCTTCGATACAGGTTGCGGCAATCCTACAGCGTGTGGTGCGGAATTAGCCGATACACCTTTGCAGCAAGGACAGGGAATGCACGGTAGTTTTAGTCGTGCTGATACTTTCAACACAATGGCAGCAATTGGACCTGACTTTAAACAAGACTATGAAGACTTAGCTCCTGCAAGTAATGCAGATGTGGCAGTCACCATAGCGAAAGTACTGAAATTGAAGTTGTCCACTCAAGGTAAACTAGTTGGTCGAGTGTTAAATGAAGCGCTAGTTGGTGGATCTGATAACATTCAGTATAAATCTTTTACGCTGAAATCTCTATCTGCTGCTAACGGTTTAAAGACCATCCTCAAGTACCAAACAGTAGGAAGAACTCGCTACTTTGATGTTGCTGGATTCCCAGGTCGTACCCTTGGACTATAGTTAAACGACTTTGACACAGCATGTACTGTCTATCAGCGATTTTTGACTCATATTTCGGGAGTTGGTGTTGAGAATTAAATTCAATTACATACAACCCTTAGTTTCTGTGTTTGAATCAATCCCCAGTTCTGAATAGCTTTGTTGTAAACGTTCCCAGAGTTCAGTTATTTGCTGGTTGGCATCTTGTGGAGAGAGCTTTCCAAGAGTTTGTAAATTGCTAATGTAGCCAACTCGTGTTGCAAATTCTTGTAAATTAGCGTTGAACACTAAAGCCTCTGGCGTGAAGTTACCGTGGTAACTTCGTCTTTGATAAAGAAAGTCATATTTGTCTATTTGCCGTTTCATAATCCACCTCTTGGCTAAAAAATTTTTCTTATATCTTTATGTTTCTACACAACAACGATAAAAGCAAATATTTTTAATTGTTGTTTTCATAAATAAAAATGATTAAAGAAGAATGCAGAACTCAGAACTCAATTCTCTCGTTCCTACTCTGTAGTCTGATCTGTGTGTTCTAAAAAACATTACTTAGGTATGATGATTTACAGGACTTTATATGATGGATAACCTCTCGCAGCGCAAAAAAAACCCTGCACTGTCAATTTGTCAGGCAGGGGGTCTTCACAATCGTTGTTGCAGCATATGTTATAGCTGTCTGTTCAAACAAAGAATATTACGCAAGATTTGCTACTTCTTTACAAAACTTAACAAAAAGGTTGCTTTAACTCAGTTTTGTTTGCAGGACTTTAGATACACCCTGTGATAACAACTTCTCACGTATCTGATCCAAATTCCTTGGTTTTGGTGACTCAGTCAAAGTTTTTGGTTCCAGTTGAGTCCCAGAAGGTTGTTTACTAGATAGAGCAGCTGCAAATTGCTTGTAAAGCTCTGGGTTAACAGCAAAGTAAAAAGCTAGCTCTTGTCCTACCTCTTTCAATCGCTTTGGTAATTCTGTTTCTGTTGTTTGTAACAGTTTTGCAAGAGAAGATCGTAGCTTAGCGTTATCTCGACTTATTTCAGCAAAATTACCATCAACTTGACTGTCTGATAGTTGCTGGCCGAAGAGATGGACAAACGTATCGAGTCTGCCGTTATCTATAGATGGATGTGCTGTTAGGGCAAACGCTGGTGCAATGACTGAATTAGTGACATTATCAGGTAGTGGTGCAGCAAGTACTTTCTCTGCATTGACAATACCTTCACCAAAGAGATTGGGCTTCCATGTTGGAAATTTCTCACAACTGTCACGCAGAATCTGATTAAAAATGAAGGGAATCTTTTCCGCTCCATAACGTTGGATGAGTTGGTCGCGTCCATGATAGGATAACCACAAAGCAGCCACACCCGCCACTAGTGGTGCAGAAAATGAAGTACCAGAGCCTTGCAGAACATTATATTTGAACTCACCATTCTCCTTATCGGTTTTTGCATACCAAATTGAGTCCCCAGGGGCAGTCACATCTACTTGACTTCCCCGTGATGAACCCCACCAAATCTCACGTTTAGGATTACTACCAGCAACAGCAATAACTTCGTCATAAGCAGCAGGCCAAACTACGTAGGGAATCATAGTACCAGCGGCTGCTACAATAATGACGCCGCGTTTTTGAGCATATGTGATCGCAGTCCGCAGACGCTGGTTGAACAATCCAGTTCCTAAGCTAATTGAAAGAACATGGACACCATGAGTAGCCGCGTACTCAATCGCGTCAGCAAGATTAGTTACACTCAATAAAACGACTGAGTATGAGACTCGAAGGGGTACAACTTTGGCACCAGGTGCGACTCCCGTTACAGATTTTCCGGTTGGGTAATTGCTTTGTGCGCCTCTTTGGCTGATCATGACACTGGTTGTTGATGTGCCGTGACCTGGCTTGTTTATAATTTCGCCTAGATGTGTTTCGAGTTCGTCTGTTGGGTCTTTGTCGTTTTTGAGAAAATCGTAACTTTCTTTCAGGAGTAGATTTGCCACAATTTCTGGATGTTTCGTGTAACCTGTATCAGGAAGCCCAATGACAACCCCATGTCCTGGTGGTAGATTCGGATCAGGAAAAAAGCGTGACCATGTCTCTAAAACTCGAAGCTGCTTGAGACTCCACTCTACATCACTGCTTTCGTCTACAGCTGTTTGAAAAGCTGCAACTGTCTGTTTTGACTGTTGATTCCAGTCAGAAGACGGTAGAGGAACAGCAAATAATGGCTGTGCATCCACAACGCCCGGTTGAGAACGCAGATGATATGTTTTCTCCCAAGCTTCTTTGACTGATAGTGTATTTGCTTTTTTGCTGACTTCAAACTCGGTACGATTATCTCCAATCGATTTAAGCTTCCAATTTGAACCCAGTGTTTTGGTAACAATTTCTCGAACTCTGTCTTCCAATCCCGGCAGAACCATCTGGAGAAAAAAACCTTCAAACTTAGCACCCAAGTTATTTGAGTTGCTGAGTTGCTCGCGATCTGCCAATGGATGCAAGCTTTGCTTATCGCTCATACAATTTTCCTCTGGTGAAATCAGTTTTTAGCCTTAAATCTAATTCAGTGGTTAACTACACTGCAACGATTGATGATTACGGTGTCAGTTTTCCCTGAAAAGGTTTCTCCAGAACAGCGTGAAATAAAACGCAATACCGTTATCACGATTGCAATGTAGAGACATTGCATGTGAGGCAGTGCGTTGGGGAGCCACTACCGTGCGCGGGTTAAGCGCGTTGAGGCATGTGGCGTGAACCAGTACTGCAGGAGGGCAACGTCTCTACACACGTGGAATGGTTACCAATAATTTTTAATTGAAAAAAATGAGTAGAGCGTTTGTATTTGCGTAGATTCTACTCCAAAAAAAGAAGCCCCGGTTAAGGTAACCAGGACTTCTTTGAAGATTTTACGTTAACTACAAGCTTGAGATAGCTATTCATGCAAGGCTGTTGAAAATGGTAGCCCATAGAGTTCCCGCTACTCCAACACCAATGAATAGGTAAGTGAAAAAACGGCCTAATTCAGGGTTTGTTCCCAGTGCTTTATCTTCTTGACCTGCAGTGAAAAATAATGACCAAGCTTGATTAACAGTGATTACTTCAGATTTGTTGAAATCAGGTCTAAATACAACAGATCCAACAAGCTCGTTTTTAGGAAAGTTAAAGTCAGTTTTTGTAATCATTTGTCAACTCTTGATTTATACAAATTGGTCGTTTTCTAAAAATTCAGATTTGTTATTACAGACTTGCGATCCAATCAATCAAACCATGTCCTGTCAAAACTTCGAGCACTATGAGCGAGACAAAGCCAATCATTGCTAAACGTCCATTAAGTAGCTCTGCATACTCAGTGAAGCCAAACGTCTGTTCTTCATTCACGTACATTTTGGGTTCAATGGCGTAGCTGTTTAATCTGTTGCCTTCTTCTACAACGTAAGTGCGTCCTGTCATCGTTTTTTCCTCAATTTGTTTTTCTTGTTAATCAATGTAACAGATTGTAAAGAAACATTGCAAGTCGTTTACAGAAAAAATCATGAGTCAAAACCGTACTTAAGAGGTACGGAAAACCGTATTTAGGGGGCTGGGAGCAGGGGGCTGGGGGCTGGGAGTAGGGGGCTGGGGGCTGGGAGTAGGGAGCTGGGGGCTGGGAGTAGGGAGCAGGGAGCAGGGAATAAAAAGGTGCTTTACTACGTGAAGCACCTCCGTTTCTGTGGTCTGTGTCCCCTCTCCCTTCCCCAGTAGCTTTTGTCTCCCCTACACCCCTACACCCCTTTTCTTTGACCTGAATCTTCACACACAATAAATAATTTCTTATCGAACATTAATGTAATATTCCAATGCTGATTGAGCTTATAGTTCGCTTTCAAATCAAACCACTTGTATCAAAAAAGCAACAAAGGGTGAATATGCGTGATCACAACAAGCAGCAGAAATGGAAACGAAGGCGACAAACAAGTCGCATACTGCTATCGGGTTTCGTCAGTTTTCTCATCGTATTCGGTATTCATATTACGCTGACACTAGCGCAAGAAGCGGTTCCCCCAGTTCAGCAGACAAAAGGCAATAACCTAATCGCGCAGGTTTCCTCTAATGATGCGTGGCGTCAAGCTGCTGCGAACAATATCAACACATACCGCAAAGGTGATTTGACGGTCCTAGTGACCAATGCCAACGGTACACCTGTCCCTAATGCAGACGTACACGTTGCGATGAAGCGCCACGCCTACAACTTTGGTAGTGCAGTTGATGAAAACATTGTATACTCAGGCTCAACGAACCCTGATGCTAACAAGTATCGAGACAGTATCCCACACCTATTCAATCAAGCGGTCATCGAAAATGGTCTTAAGTGGTCAAAGTGGGACAACTTGGAGTTACGTCCACGAACCATCGAAACTCTCAAGTGGCTTAGGGACAAAAACCTGACAGTACGTGGTCACAATCTTGTCTGGCCGAGTTTCCAAAATTCGCCACCCAGCTTGGAAACCTTGTACAACAATACGCTGAAACAGCAAGGACAGGCAGCCGCCGATAAGGTTTTGCGCGATACTATCATTACCCACATCCGTGACGAGGTAGCGTATTTAAAGGGCCAGATAAACGACTGGGATGTTATCAATGAGCCATCTGACAATAACGCTTTTCAGAAAATTCTCGGTCAGTCGGTTCTTGTAGATTGGTTTAAAGCCGCTCATGAGGCAGATCCAAATGCCGTTCTCTACATTAACGAGAATTTCTATAACAATAGCACTCACGGTGACCAATATGAAAGTGAGATTCAGTACCTACTTAATAACGGAGCACCTTTAGGAGGTATTGGTATAGAATCTCACTTAATGGATGGTATTATTTCGATACCACAGTTAGTAAGCATCCTTGACCGCTTGGCTAAATTCAACCTTCCAATTAAAATTACTGAATTCGATATTTTTACCTCTGATAAGCAGTCACAGGCTAACATAACACGCGATTGTCTGACGGCTGTTTTTGGCCATCCGGCGACAAATGGCTTCATAATGTGGGGTTTTTGGGATCGTGCACAATGGTTTGAAAATGGACCAATCTATGACAGGGACTGGAACCTCAAGTTGAGTGGCAAGGTTTACATGGACTTGGTTTATAAGGAGTGGTGGACTGACGTGGTTGGCAAAACTGACGCCAATGGAGAATACAAAGTCCGGGGCTTCCTTGGAGACTATGAAGTTACCGCAAAGAATAACCTTGTAAGTAAAACAGTATCCACAACACTTTCACGCAACGGTACGAAGTTGACAATAGGAACCTAGCTTCGGATAGCAGTTGGCATACGGAGTACGCGATAACCGTTGGTGCGGGCGATCGCCCGTACCGCAATTCTTAACACGAGGATGCTAACGGTTCGGCTCATCTCGACTTCGCTCGATGCAAGTCGCTCACCGTTAGCCCTGAGCGTAGCCGAAGGGCTAAAAGCCCACACTTCCTTGACGGATAATTGTCGGTAGTTCACACAAAAACTAGAAGCATGATAGAAAAAGAGTTTCAAAAAGTAAGACCACGCAAAGTCTTTGCACAGCATTGGCTCAAAAGTGAAAAAGCTCTTAACGAAATTATTCAAGCTTCTCAGTTACAATCTACTGATTGCGTTCTGGAAATTGGTCCTGGTACAGGGATTCTGACTCGCCGTCTATTACCTTTGGTACAATCTTTGCTTGCAGTGGAAATAGACCGGGATTTGTGCGATCGCCTAACAAAACAATTCGGACGCCAAGAAAATTTCTTACTCGTGCAAGGAGATTTTCTAGAACTAGATTTACCTTCCTTATTATCACCTTTTGCGGCGTTTGGCAAGCAGAATAAAGTTGTAGCTAATATTCCTTACAATATTACAGGACCAATTCTAGAAAAACTTTTGGGGACAATTAGTAACCCAAACCCCCAACCTTATGACTTGATAGTACTGTTGGTACAAAAAGAAGTTGCCGAAAGGCTGGTCGCAAAACCAAGCTCAAGAGCATTTGGGGCGCTATCAGTACGAGTGCAGTATTTAGCAAAGTGCGAGTTAATTTCTACTGTCCCGGCTGGAGCATTCCAGCCACCACCCAAAGTAGACTCAGCAATCGTGCGCTTAGTCCCACGTCTTGTGGAACCACCAGCCACAGATACGCGACAATTAGAAACTTTGGTGAAGTTCGGCTTTGGATCAAAACGTAAAATGTTACGAAATAATTTGCAATCAGTTGTAGAGCGCGATCGCCTGTCACAATTACTGGAAAAATTAGAAATAAACCCTCAAGCTCGCGCTGAAGACCTCAGCGTTAGTCAATGGGTAACTCTAGCAAATGAGTTGTTAGTACTGAGTGATGAGTCCTGAGTTTTTTTCTACTTTCTCAGCATTAAGCGGTTAAAACAGTTATCAGTTATCAGTTATCAGTTGTTCACTGTTTACTGTTCACTGTTCACTGTCCACTGTTCACTGTTTACCCTTCGGGTTCGCCAGATGCCTACGGAGGGAAACCCTCCTGCAGCACTGGACTCACTGTTCACTGATTTGTTAAATATGCGTTCTTACACCCTTATCGCCCCTGCCAAAATTAACTTACATCTGGAAATTCTTGGTGCGCGTGCTGATGGATATCATGAGTTAGTCATGATACTTCAAAGTATAGATTTATCTGACGAAATTTCTGTACAAGCGAGCGATAGACAAGCTATCCGCGTTCGTTGCGACCATCCGGAAGTACCCGCAGATAATAGTAATATTGCATACAAAGCTGCGAATCTTATGGCGACAGAGTTTCCATCTAGCTTTGCCAAATATGGCGGCGTTGACATTACCATCAATAAGCGCATACCTGTAGCCGCTGGGTTAGCTGGAGGTTCGACGAATGCTGCAGCGGTGCTGGTAGGAATAGATTTACTCTGGAATTTAGGGCTAACTCAGTCAGAGTTAGAGGAATTGGGAGCACAACTCGGTTCAGATGTGCCGTTTTGTGTGGGCGGTGGAACAGCGATCGCCACAGGAAGAGGTGAGCAACTATCTGCGCTTCCCAGTTTAAACAACATATATATAGTATTAGCTAAATACCGTAGTCTTGCAGTCTCTACCCCTTGGGCATACAAAAGCTATCGAGAACAATTTGGTGATTCCTATCTTAATGATATCCACAGTTTGAGCGAACGCGCTGCAGCCATACACTCTGGACCAATAGTGAAAGCGATTCTCAATCAGGACGCAACGGAAATTGCTCAAAAGCTGCATAATGATTTAGAGCGCGTGGTGTTACCAGAGTATCCGCAAGTCTTACAATTGCGGGAGACATTTGCTAGCGCTGGTGTTTTGGGGACAATGATGTCTGGTTCTGGTCCTAGTGTATTTGCTATTTGCGAGTCGCAACAGCAGGCTGAACAAGTGAAGCTTCGTGTGAGGGAGACTATTCCTGATGAAGATTTAGAATTGTTTGTGACTCGCATGACTTCACATGGAATTCAGATAGCATCGTCAGTGTAAGGATAAGATAGCCGGAAACAGGCAAAGGACGCGAAGATTTTATGAGTGACGAAAATCTAACACAACAAACAGAAGCTCAAACGCAGGTTCAATCAAGTCCCTTACGTTGTGTGATTGGGGCAATGATTTCGGGAGCACTTGGGTATGGATTATACTCTCTAATGATTGCCACAGCGACAAGTTTTGCAACCAAACCCATTCATTCAGATAACGTTATAGTACTGAAGCTTTCTTCTGCAGTGCGTACCTTAGTTGTGGGTGTTATGGCATTAGGAACTGCAGTATTTGCGATAGTGGCGATCGGGTTACTGGCTTTGGGGGTGCAGTTGTTGGTGCAGCAATTGACAAAGCAGAAGAGCTGATGCGTGAATGCGTGAATTTGAGCAAAGCGAGTATGGTAACACTACAACTCAAACAAATCAGTTATCAGTTATCAGTTGTTCACTGTTCACTGTTTTAAAACTTGGGCAAAACTAAGAAGAAATCAACATATTGAGTGGATACAGGCAAGATTAGCAAATTATTGAAAGCAAAATCTTACTCCCTTCCGGTGCTTAAAAATACCTGCTTTTTTAACCGCAGAGACGCAGAGGACACAGAGAGAGGAAAAAATGACCATAGGTGTTTGGATATTAGGCGACCAACTTTGGCTAGAACAAGCAGCACTGCAAAGTTGTCAAGATAAAGTGCCTGTGATTATGATTGAGTCGCTGCGTCATGTCCAAGAACGCCCTTACCATCGACAAAAGCTGGTGTTGATTTGGTCTGCAATGCGACATTTTGCTGAAGAATTACGAGAATTTGGTTATTCAGTCACATACAAATTAGCAGAAGATTTTGAAACACCACTCCAAGAATGGATTAAGGAAAACCAAATAACTGAGTTGCGGGTGATGACGCCAAATGATAAACCATTCACCCAAATGATTCAAAAATTGGCTTCTTTAGATTGCACAATTACTCTTATTCCTAACAATCATTTTTTATGGAGTGTCGAAAAGTTTACAACCTGGGCGAAACGTCGTAAAAGTTTAAGAATGGAAGGCTTTTATCGAGACGGACGGCGACGTTTTAAAATTTTGATGGAGGGAGATAAGCCAGTTGGGGGAGAGTGGAATTTTGATAAACAGAACCGTAAACCGCCAAAAGGTACGTTGAATACGCCAGCAACCAAGTGGTTTGAACCAGATGAGATTACTCAGGATGTGATTGCACACGTTAAATCTCTTTGTTTTCCACTTTACGGAGAAGTAGAACCGTTTCGCTGGGGAGTCACTCGTTCTCAAGCACTCGAAATATTAGACTGGTTTATCAAAAATCGTCTACCAGAGTTTGGTCCTTACCAGGATGCAATGGTGACAGGGGAAGAGACAATGTGGCACTGTATGCTATCCCCGTATCTGAATATTGGGTTACTCCAACCTCTAGAAGTTATTCAAGCAGCAGAGAAAGCTTACCATCAAAACCAACTATCTCTCAACAGCATAGAAGGTTTCATCCGTCAAGTTATGGGTTGGCGGGAATATATGCATGGCATTTACCATTTTGTGAGTGCAGACTATCCAGAAAAAAATTACTTTGAACACACCCAACCTTTACCTGAGTTTTTCTGGACGGGTGACACGAAGATGAATTGTCTGCACCAGATACTCACTCAGTTGCTACGTACTGGTTATGCTCATCATATCCAGCGGCTGATGGTTTTGAGTAATTTTGCTCTGATTGCAGGTCTTTCGCCCCAAGCGGTAGAAAATTGGTTTCATGCCATGTTTATTGATGCTTATGACTGGGTGATGCAGACAAATGTGATTGGTATGGGGCTATTTGCTGATGGTGGAATCTTGGCATCAAAGCCTTACGCTGCATCTGGGAACTATATAAACAAGATGAGTGATTATTGTAAGGGATGTGCTTATAATCCTAAAGAACGTGTCGGCAAAAACGCTTGTCCTTTCAATTTTTTCTACTGGGATTTTCTTTTGCGTCACAGCTATCAACTTCAGTGTCAAGGACGGATGAGCTATATTTTGGAACATCTTAAGCGAATGTCTGAACAAGAGTTAAAAACTATCCGTCAGCAAGCGCGAGATTGGCATGTGCAACAATTATCTGGAGAAAAAATTTAACAGCTGCTGATTAACGAGAAATTTCCTGATGGGCAAACTAAATCTGAGGTTAAAAAACCTTTTTCTAATTGTGATAGTTCCTCAATAAATCCCTAGCTGTTCCGCCACATCTCTCAAGACTGTATAAGTCGGTAGGGTTGTGGGGGAATTTTTTTGTTAACGTGTCTGTGGTAGATTAATTTTACGTGAGTTCGACGGGTTGAAAAAGGTACAAAAAAAGCTGAGACTGTATTTAGACAAAAATACGCATAACGTCTGAGCAATGGAAACTGTAGTATCTCGGTTAGATGTGACACAGATTTTCTGTGACGTGGATGACTTCTGCTGCTTATGGGATAGGATGTCGCAACAAGCACCACAGTTGCCAGCGATCGCAGCTGAGGCTATTACGTCTAGATTATCCAGATTTTTGTGGTTTTATGAAGTGGCTTATGATTTAATATTGCTATATACAGTGGCTTTCTATACTTTTTATATTTTTCCTCTCTCATAAGTTAGAAAAATATGGGGAAATCGTGCAAAAACATTTTTCTTAACCAACTCTCAAAACTACGCTTAATTGGTAAAGTAAAGATTATTACATTGACAATTGCGTGTATTGTAGTAGCCACTTTAATAACCAAACATCAAACAGAACATTCTGCCACATCATCTTCTAGGCAAGCGTTCCATTCACTTACCACTCCTGCAAAACTTCCTGTCCAGGTTTCTGCTACATCATCTCCCAAGGAAGCGTTCCATTCACCTACGACTCCTCCAAAACTTCCTGACTGGGCTATTGCCAAGTCACTGCCCATTCCCTTTCGTCAAGCGACACAACATTCAGAAGTTGTTTACAATCTCAAAACACCTCCAAAATTTAAGCAGAGTCAGGAGTTGCAAGCAATTGTCAACGATGTTGTAAATCTTACGACTGCTAAAGATCTGCCCAAAAAGGCTTTATCTATTACCTTGATAGATGCAAAAACTGGTGAGACTGGGGCATATCAGCAAGATACACCGAGATATCCAGCCAGCGTAGTCAAGTTATTTTGGATGGTAATTTTATATGCTCAAATAGAAAGCAATCTTTGGAAAAATGAACAAGATTTTACTCCTTATCTAGCGAAGATGATTAAGGAGTCTGATAATGAGGCTGCTAGCTTCATTCTTGACGAAGTGACAGATACGCACTCTGAACCAGAACTAGAGAGTGAAAAATTGAAAATTTGGAAAAACAAACGTCAACAAGTTAACCGATTTTTCGAGAAAGCAGGTTACAACCATATTAATATTAGCCAAAAAACATTTCCGATAGACTACCTCAATCTTTCAGAACCCGAAGGCAGCGAATTGCAAATATTAGGCAATCCAATTTGGAATTGGAATAAGATCACAACCGAACAGGGAGCCAGACTATTGTACGAAATTTGTTACGCAGGTCAAGCTGTTTCTCCACAAGCTAGCAAAAAAATGTGCGCTTGGCTAAAAAGAGATTTCAATCCCAAAGTTTTGCAAAAAAAACAGCTAGAATCTGATGGATTTAACCCTGTTGAAACCTTTTTTGGTGAGTCTTTATCTAAAACTAATGCCCAATTTTATTCTAAGGCTGGCTGGGTTTCTCTTTCCCGCGCGGAGACTGCAATGATTACCACAGGAAATAGTGGAGCTACTTATGTTTTGACAATTTTTGCTGAGGATTCGGCATACGCCAATGATACACAAATTTTTCCACAGATCTCTCGTCTTGTTTATAACCGTATGACTTCTCGCAATTCGAGGTCAATGCCCAAAAGCGGAGTTCCAAATGAAAAATTATAAATCAAAATAAAACATTCCAGATATTTATACACAGAATCAAATTTTCTCACTGCAAAAATCCTAAATAGTTGTATCCTAAGTCTTGAATCAAGATAAGAAACAAAAGAATGTCCTTAAATCAGCAACAAAACTCTCAGAGTATCAACCTGTCTACAGCTACCTGTATTGTAGTAGCCAATATGATTGGTACAGGCGTATTTACTAGCTTAGGTTTCCAAGTTGTAAATATCAAATCTATTTTTGCGCTTCTATTTTTGTGGTTCCTAGGAGGCATTTTCGCCTTATGTGGTGCTTTGTCTTACAGCGAACTAGGAGCAGCAATGCCACGCAACGGTGGTGAGTACTATTATTTATCTCGTATTTATCATCCCATCATCGGCTTTTTATCGGGATGGGTATCGGTGACAGTAGGCTTTGCAGCACCAATTGCAGCTGCTGCAATGGCTTTAGGACAGTATTTAAAAAGCGTGTTTCCCATCCTTCCCTCAATCCCAATAGCTTTATTAGTCGTGGTTGGAGTTTCCTTAATTCACACTCAAAATCTGCGATTTGGCAGTAAGTTTCAACTCATATTCACTGTGCTCAAAGTACTGTTGATAGTTGTGCTGATAATTTGTGGTTTTCTGTTGGCAAAACCACAACCATTAAGCTTTGTACCTACAGCAGCAGATGTCGAGACAATTTTCAGTTCTCCGTTTGCGATTTCTCTTGTGTATGTCATCTATTCTTATTCAGGCTGGAATGCAGCTATTTATTTAGGCAATGAGGTTCAACAACCAGAAAAAAATTTACCCCGTGCTTTAATTCTTGGAACTCTTATTGTTCTGGTGTTATACTTGCTGCTGAATTTAATGTTTTTGTATACTACACCGATAGAAAAATTAGCAGGACAAGTTGAGGTGGGTTACATAGCTGCCAATCAGTTTTTTAGCATAAATGGGGCAAAGATAATGGGGTTACTCATTTCTGTAGGACTCATTTCTTCAATAAGTTCAATGGTGTTAGCTGGACCTAGAGTTACCCAAGTTATTGGCGAAGATATCCCCTTATTTAAAGTACTTGCCAAAAAGAATGCTCAGGATATTCCTTACTATGCAATTATCCTTCAATTATTTTTGGTGACAGTTTTACTTATTACTTCTAGTTTTGAGGCAATCATTACTTATCTAGGATTCACTCTAACTTTATCTTCGTTTCTCACTGTATTAGGGGTGTTCGTTGCTAGAATCAGATATCCTGACATACCCCGACCTTATCGTACTTGGGGCTATCCTATTACACCCATTATCTTTTTAGCAATTAGTATGTGGATGTTGGTCTTTATTTTGCTTGATAAACCAGTTGAATCTTTAGCAGGATTTGCAACTTTAGCTATCGGTATAGTTGTTTATCTATTCACAACTAAAAATAAAGTGAATTTTTCTTAAGGAGTCTTGATTTGCGAAATAAATCACAAAGAATTATAGTACTACGATTTCATTTCTAAAAGTGGGTCGTACAAATGCCCAATAGTGAAGTCAGAAAAAAATTACCTAGTTGCTCAAAAATAGAATAAGAGTCTTGTCGGTATTGAGTAAAAAACTACATATTTTTAAAACATCTGAACAAAAAATGAAAAAAACAAACATTATCTTCCTTTTTATCGTTTGTAGCGTTCTTTGTAGTGCAAGTTACTTTATCATGAACTGGGTTTATGGAAACCAAATCAAGAAAGACAATACAATCAGCAAGCAAGAAAATCAGCAATCAGTCTCCGTAAACTTAACTCCTCAAGCTTCGCCAAAACCAACTCCAACATTCGACCAAGCAAAATCTGACAAATTTACGAACACAGCTAAATTCCTTGCTGGTATGAATGTAGATAGTAAAAGTCCCTTATCTCAATTCCAAAAGAATGAAAGTTGGCAAGATCATCGCCGATTTTTTGATAATACTTGGTCAAAATTAGAAAATCAACAATTAACGAAAGTTAGAAAATGGTCGCAGCAAGAACTTAAGCAAATTAATTATAAGTCTATTTTTTATCCCTTCAGCGGACCTGATTTTTTATATGCTTATTCTTTTTTTCCAAAAGGCAATAAATACGTACTAGTGGGTTTAGAACCAGTGGGTAGCCTTTTTGATTTGGCTAGTCTTTCAGAGAGTAAGCGCGATTTGAAGTTGCAGGAAGTCAGAGGTTCTCTTTATGCAATTTTGCGATTTAGCTTTTTCCTCACGAATGAAATGAAGGTAGACTTACAGAAACAAGGAGTTTTACCGATTTTGTATGTATTTCTGGCACGTACTGAAAATCGTATCCTTGATGTACAACAGATTGGATTAGACACAGATGGTAAAGTCCAGCCATTCCAAAAAGGTATGGTTTCCGGAGTCAAGATGACGTTTGTCCCAAAAGGAAAATCTCAAGCTGATACTCTGTATTATTTCTCAACTGATTTATCAGATGATGGACTGAAAAAACGACCTGAGTTTAAAAAATTTGTTGGTCAATTAGACAATAAAGTTACTTATCTCAAAGCTGCATCGTATTTGATGTACTACGAAACTTTTTCCGATATTAAAAAGTTAATTTTGACTCAAAGTAACTATGTATTGCAAGATGATTCTGGTATGCCTTTCAAAGCTTTTGACAATTCAAAATGGAACTTAAATTTGTATGGCAATTATACCAACCCTATTGGTTTGTTTGCAAACCGCTATCAAGCTGATTTGAGGAAAGTTTATATAACAAATAAGAGTATTAAGCCTCTGAGTTTTGGAGTTGGTTACAAATTTGGAGTGAATGATTCAAATTTAATGTTAGCAGAGGCAAAAAAAACTCAGAAACCGTAAAATAGCACAGATGAATACAGACAAATTTGTAGTGCTCTGCTAATCAGCGCTAGAATAAGTGTGCAATTTTAATGCGTTAGAGAGTAATTATACATCTTAAAATTGAACGCCGGATGTTGTCCACCAATTGCTTGGGAGACGATGTTTTGGCAAATTTTTAAGCCATTTTGACTGTTCGTTAAAATCACGATTCCTGTGCCTAATTCTCTGGAAGCCAGTGTAAAACATTTAAATGTAGTGAGATCGCCCCAATGCCAAAAGAAAGAAGTATCTTTCACTTTTTCCAATCCCCAACCTAAGCCCCAAGATAGAGACTGATTAAATTGAATTTGCGATCGCATCATCTCATTTAAGCTCGTTTCTGTTAGTCTAGGACTATCAGCCTCACCTGGCTTCATCAGAACGGTAAGAAATTGGGCATAGTCACTGGCAGTCGTTCGTAAACTTCCAGCTACACTTACTCGTTTCGGTTTACTTGTAGGTATGGGTTTACCCTGGCGATCATGTCCGTCACTAGCAGTTGTTTGGTAAGCTGGTTGCCAGATGAAGCTACTGCTGTTCATTCCCAAGGGTTCTAAAATCTGCTTTTGTAAATACTCGCTTAGAGGTTGTTGGATTATCTCTTCTACGACTTTCTGTAAGTAGAGATAGCCTTCTCCTGAGTAATTAAATCTTGTACCTGGAGAAAACTCAATCTTGAGAGGATCATCACCACTCCAATTTGGAAAACCTGTGGTGTGAGATAGTACCATGCGAGTAGTGATAAGTTTAATTCTCGGGTCAGAAATATAGGGTTTAGCAGTATATTCTGTTAATGGAGTATCTAAATTTAGTTTCCCCTGTTCCACCATTTTAAAAACTGTGTAAGCAAATAAAGGCTTACTCAAGGAAGCAGCGGCAAATACAGTATCGTTAGTGACAGGATTTTTCGTAGATCTATTCTTTACCCCAAAGCCGCGACTCCAAAACAGTTGTCCATCCCGAATAATTGCTAAGTCTAAACCAGGAATTAACGCACCTTGCATCCACACAGGAACTTGGGTTTCTAGATTGGCAATAACCTTATCTGTCGCCGAAACGGAACGGTTACGCTGTAGACTAATTAAACTTAAAGTAGAAAGACCGATTAAAGCTTTAATACCGTGATTAAGTAATTGCCTGCGGAAGAAAATTTTGGACATTCTAGACTAAAAATATTGAAGTGACAGTCATTTTCAAAGACATCGACCACAATAAATGCCTAGCTGTTCCCCCAGATCTCTCAAGAGTGTACAAGTCGCTTAGAGTTGTGGGGAAATTTTTTTGTTAACGCGTCTGTGGTGGATTAACTTTGGGGTTGTTTATTTGATGTCGTCGCAGAGAGTGCGATCGCTCTTATCAACCTTCGGGTTATTCTTGAGATAATTACGTGCTATGTTGCAACCTTGTTTTAGTAAATCATCTAAACCCAAACTCAAAACCAACTTGCCATCATTGCCAGCAACAATAAGAGGTTCACTGCTAGGGATGAAACTAGTATCCGAAATTGAGGAAAGCGTGGCTGTTTTGAACCAAAGACCGTTAGGGAGATAAAGCTGTGTTCGCCTGAACCCAACGCCATCGTAAGCAAGTATCTTGCCATCTAAGCTGAAATTTAGGGCATTAATCGGATTATCACTATATAATGTGGTATCCTGCTGGAAATTTTCAATTTCTCTCCCGTCACTGCTGTTCCAAAGCTTAACAGTGCCGTCATCACTAGCTGAGGCAATGGTCTTGTTATCGGGGCTGAAACTCAGGCTTGTGACTCTCTGGGTATGCTTATCGATTGTTTGGCGCGGAGTGCCGTTACTATTCCAGATTTTCAAAGTTTTGTCATCACTACCAGAGGCGATCGTCTTGCCATTAGGGCTGAAACTGACGCTGTTAACTTTACCGCTATGCTTTTTAATGGTTTTGATTAGATTACCATTACTGTTCCAAATTTTCACAGTTTTGTCATCACTACCAGAGGCGATCGTCTTACCATCAGGACTGAAACTGACGCTGTTGATCCAGTCACTGTGTCCTTTAAGGGTTGCTTGTAAAATACCATTAAGATTCCAGAGTTTTATGGCATTATCTTTACTAGCAAAGACAACTATTTTGCCATTTGGACTAAGGGCAACTCTTTTACCATCTGGACTTAAGCCACTGAACTCACCATTTCCTCGAAGAGTTTTAAGTTCTTTGCCGTCACTGCTCCATACTCTCACTGTATAGTTATCCCTATACTGTCTACCCGAGAATTTGGCGAAATCACTGACAGAAGTTATGACCTTGCCATCTTCACTGAAACGGACTAGATGATAATCTGAATTCTGAATGTTCTCTCGATCACTCTGCTTCAGCTGTTGGATAAAACGACCGTCTTTGCTACTCCAAAGTTTAACTGTATTGTCTTTACTTGCTGAGGCAATGGTTTTACTATCACGGCTAAAACTGACGCTATAGACTGCACCACTGTGTCCGCGAAGAGTGTTGATGCGATAGCCATCACTGGTTCTCCAGTAGGGATTGCCATCACTGGTTCTCCAAAGGATTACGGTACTGTCATTACTTGCAGTGGCAATCATTTTGCCATCATGGCTGAAACTCAAGTCATTAATTTCATCGTTATGTCCTTTGAGGGTTACAAGCAAATTCCCCTTAAGACTCCAAAGTTTGACAGTATTGTCACCATTGATTGACGCAATAGTTTTTCCATCAGGACTGAAACTAACGCTTTTGATGCCATAGTTATCAATGGTTTTAAGCAAATGACCATCTTTACTCCGCCAAAGTATTATCTGGCTGTTCTGAGGTCTGTTTTTACTACTGCTTACAGAAGCAATAATGCTGTCATCACGACTGAACTCGACGCTTGTAACGTTATCTGGATGTCCAGTCAAGGTTTTGATCAGCTTACCGTCACGGTGCCAAAGTTTCACCACGTTATCATCACCAATAGAGGCAATCATTTGGCTATCACGACTGAAAGCTACTTCTTCAACATTCTTAGTATGTCCAGTCAAGGTTTTGATCGGCCTACCGTCACGATGCCAAAGTTTCACCGTGTTATCACCAATAGAGGCAATAATTTGGCTATCAGGACTGAAGCTAATGCTGTTGACGCTACCTGTGTGTCCAGGCAAGTTTTTCAGCAAGGTACCGTCACTACTCCACAGTTGCACTAAATTATCGCTACTGCCAGTGGCAATTAGCTGATTGTCAGGACTGAAGTTAATACTAGTGATACTACTGTGATCTCCTTTTAAAATAGTTTCTTTACCATTAAGACTCCAAAGTTTGACAATATCTTCAGCACTAGCAGTAGCAAGAGTTTTGCTATCAGGGCTAAAACTGAGGATTGAACTATCTGCTGGAATCGTTTTGAGTTGTTTACTGTCATGCTGCTGGAGCGTTACTGTGTTATCGTTAGTAGTACCAGTAGCAATAATCTTGCCATCAAAGCTATACCTTACTTTGGGTCTTGTGCTGCTGTTACTAGTAAAAGCCTCAACGTTCCAAAGTTTTACAGTTTTGTCTTGACTTGCTGATGCCAGCAATTTGCCATTAGGGCTAAAAGTTATATGGGTAATACTGTCGTTGTGTTCTAAACGTATTAAAGGGCAGCCAACTTGTTCTGATTGTGCAAGGAATAATGTGTTCTTTTCATCTGAGGTATCATCGTAAGCTAGAAATTCACCTTTAGAGTTGAAACTAGCGGTATGAAGGCTGATCTTACGACAACCATTACTATTTTTGATCAAAGTACTCTTAAAAGGATCGTTAATAGACCAAAGCTTTACTGTCCCATCTTTATTAGCTAGAGTGATACTCTGACTATTGGGGCTGAAACGCATAGTTATGGCACCATAGTTATCAATAGAGCTCCTTGGTGTGCCATTAAGATTCCAAAGTTTTACGGTGTCGTATTGACCACCTGTAGCTAACATCTTGCTGTTAGGACTGAAACTAAGTGTTGTCACCTGGTCACTAAGCCCTTTTATAGTCGCAATCTTTGTACCATCGATACTCCAGATTTTTACGGTTTTGTCTCCACCTGCTGTGGCTAGCATCTTGCTGTCAGGGCTGAAAATGACGTTGGTAACACCGCCTTTGTGCGCTTGCCAACTACTAATCTCTTGAATTTCTTTGCCATCAAGTTTCCAGAGTTTCACTGTATTGTCTTTACTCGCTGTGGCTAACATCTTGCCGTTGGGACTGAAGCTAGTGTTTGTCACAGTATCAGTATGCGTTTCTAAAGATTTAATGAGGGTGCCATGAATATCCCAGAGTTTGACGGTTTTATCCTTACTTGCTGTAGCTAGTACTTTACCATTAGGGCTGAAGCTAATGTGCGTAACAGCATCCTTATGCCTTTCCAAACGATTAAGTTCAGTTACTGAACTAACTGCCTGATTCAGTTGTGCCGAAATTGTGAGTTGTGTTCCAGGTATTGCTACAAATGGTAACTGTTGTAGTATTTTCCCTGCTTTTAAAGCTAATACCAGTTGATTGAGCTGTTTGTTCTGTGCTGAGGATGAACTGAGACTTGTAAGGTACAAATTTATTCCAACTGTTGTTGCTGTTATTGCAACTCCAGTAATGATCGCTAAGAATCCTATTAGGGTAAATGTTGCTCGACGCGCATCTCGCAATTGCTTTTTCAGTGCTTGATTTAGCTTCGCTTCTGTTAACTTTCGTTGCTCTCTCTCCTTTTCTAATTCTGCAATCAATCGCTCTGATTGCTGCTGACGAACAAAGGGAACCAAATAATCATGTACTAACTGATAGCGGTCAGCCGGAACTGCTGGTATTTTAAATACTAACCCCGATTTCACTAAAATTAATAAAACTAAATCGAGTGTTTCAGCTTTTACCTCTAGCTCTAATTCCAAATCAGCACGAGTTTTTAAGGGACGAGTGTTGTTTTCATTTGTGAGCAAATACAACACCAGTTTTGCGATTTGCTCGTTTTCAGCACCGCAATCTTTGACGACTTCTTCTAAAAATCTTCCTACTAATTCTTCTTTAGGACCATGTTCTTGATATTGTGCCAGCGTTTTTATTTTCTCTGTTTGCAGTTGCGTCCCTACTACCTGCAACTCAATCGGGCGGATTTCGCCAAAGTCACCGGCTAAATCGTCTACTAATGCATCAATGAGTTCTGCGTCTAATAATAATTTGGTTGTTTGAGTAAAGCTTTGAATAAGTGCTTTGGCATCTTTTCGGGAAAAATTACCTAAATAATAAAGAACATCTTTATCCAGAATGTTGTTATTAATAACTTCTAAATTCGTGAGGCGATCGTTACACTCTAAGAGATAATATAAATAATCTTCTCGCAATGCCAAGATGACTCTGGCATGGGGTACATCTAAGCATTCCCGCAAAAAGTTATAAAAAGTGAGTCTTTGTTTTGGATCTTTGTAAACGAAGAAAAATTCTTCAAATTGGTCGAAGATTAAAACTGTTAGGAGTTCATCATCTGCATTTGTTTGCAATTGGTTGAGGATGGAGTTGGCTGCATCTGTTGTTTCCTTCTCGTTGATAGGGAGAGGGTTAGATGTAAAACTTTTGGTATCGCTTACACCTAACCCCCCTAGCCCCCCTTCCCTGCTAGGGAAGGGGGGAGTTTGTCTCCCCTCCCCTTGTAGGGGAGGGGTTGGGGGAGAGGTTCGTCTTTGGGGAAGCGCCTCAGCTAAGCGATCGCCCAGTTCCCGAAGCCAATCAGGATAAACTTGCTGTAGAACAGGTACAACATCACGAGTACCAATTGCTCTATTTTTCAACACTGGTATTAAGCCAGCTTGCAAAATCGAACTTTTGCCAACACCAGATTGTCCATAAATAATCGTCAGCTTGTGATCCGGGCGGGCTACGCGTTCGACGAGACGTTTGATATCTTGCTCTCTTCCTGTTGCAGCGATTTCTTGAGCAACTGTCTGTTGCTGTTCTACCAGAACTAAAGTGGGGTTTGTCACCTGTTGCTTTGGCTGTAATCGTCCCGCACCAATAAAAGCACGGATACCATACGTTTGCTCGTTGGATCGCAGTTCTAATTTAATATGAAATGCTTTGAGATATTCACCTTGTTGAAAGTAACAGTCGCGTAACTCGCACAAAATCTGAATGTAAAGCTCTGGTTCGTACTGTGCTTTAGTTCGTGCTTTAGCTGTTTCTAGGGTAGTTATGGCTTCTTTTTTCTCGCCAAGTGCGATTTGTGCCTTTGCTAAGGTAAATAAATACCAACCTTGGTGAGACGATTGCTCCCATTCTAAATCGGCAATTGTTTCTGATGATACAGAATTTTCTGCGGTGGATGCTGCACTATCCAAAATTGCCAAAGCTTGTTTTGCTGCTTCTTGAGCTTCTTTCCAAGCGGATTTAGCAACTGCTACCTCAGCCAAAAAACCATAAGCTCTCGCCAGTCTAAACTGATGGGGATAGGTTTGATGCAAAGCTATTGCTTTACGAGCAACGGGTTCTAATTCATCCCAGCACTGCATACGTTGCAGCACTCCTCCCAAACCATTGATAAAATTAGCTACTAAATCTTGGCGGTTAGCTTGTTCAAATACGGTTATACATTCTTGAAAATAATCTTTAGTAGTGGCATGAGCGCGTTCGCTCTCCACATGATTTAATACAGCATAAGTACGCCACCACAAGCCCATGCAGTAAAGTAGACAAGCGCGTTGCTCTAGCAATTTGGGAAGTGGGGAGTTGGTGTTCGGCAAAAGTGCTAAACTACGCTCGTAATGTTGCCGAGACTCCTCCAAACCACGAGTATCTCGACCTAAGACAAACTCTAAACTCGCTTCAATTTCTGGATGTAACGTGACGCCACGATTTTGCAATTCTACTCGCGCTAACTCTAACTCGGTGCGTCGTGGAGAACCAATTCCCAAATTAAGGGCGGCGTTATCGAGAAATCTCCCTGCGCCCACTTCTAAAACTTTGGCAAAAACTTCATCAGCCGTTTGCTGGATATATTGAATCAAATCTTCAGTAGGGATAGCAAACTCAACTGTTGTTGTCCAGCTTTGGAAGTCAGGCGCTAAACGAATCAGCTTTTGCACCGCCTCATCTGTTACCCAAAACACTATAGGAAAGGGGAAATTTTTGCGAAACTCTTCCCTGACTTGGTTTGCACCTCTGAGCATCAAATCAATCGCTTTTACCGACTCTAAGCCAGAGACAATTAACGCTTCGGGATGCTCGTTACCCAGTTCTGCTTGAATTGTTGTGTAGAGAGTTGTAACAGACTGCTCCAAAATTATCTCACGAATTTTCACAGAACAAGATGCTTGCAATTCTTGTGTCAGCCGCCGTCGCAAACTCGCAGAATTACAGAGTGCCAAAATCAGCGAAAATTCTCCTCTAGAACTTTCAATCGCCCAAGTTAACTCTTGTAAGGAATTTTCGTTAAAAGCTGCAATCTCTTTGATTTGCCCCTGCTGATTCATCATATTGAGTTATTAGTTGTTAGTCAGTTAGTAGTTAGTTAGTAGGGTGGGCATTGCTCAGAAAAACCTACGTGATATTTGAAATCGATGAGCAATGCCCACCTTAGAGAAAACCACTGTAAGTGGGTGGACAGAATTAAACTAATGGTGGGCATTGCCAGCAAAAAGTTACGTTCTACGAGAAAATCTATTTTAGGCAATGCCCACCCTACAGAATTGTTTCATTTATTTGTGTCCATCTACTTCCATCTACTACTGTCTTTAATTTTGAATTGTTAAAGCTCTGCTGCTTCTGCCAAAATCGGGTTTATATCAAACCAAGACCCTTCCGAGTCGCAATATTCATACACAAATCGACTGTGAACTAAACTGCGATAGTCTTCGTCTCCGCGCACCTGCTTACTTTTTTCCACCTGTCGCAGCAATTCCCATTCATCCTTTGTAATTGCTAACTTCATTTGATTTCTACGTGCTTTTACCACATTTTCCAAAATGTTCTTTGAAAGAGGAAGCCGACGTTCTTTTTTTATCCAATCATAAAGCAACATGAGTAACTCGCGCACATGACCGCCACTAACACGACACAATCGTTCTAATGTTTCTGGAGTGTCAAAAATATCTTTAATCAAATCTAAACGATAACCTTCTGGTACATATGGAAAAGCCCTTGCTAGCACCATCTGTTTGAGTAGATATATTCCTTCATGATAAACACTACCGTCTCGTTGCAGCACAGGTACCATTGGCAGTACCTTGGGATTGACCATAAATCGCTGGCTTAATCTTTCTATGTCATTTGAAAATCTCAAGGAAAGGGGCATAGTATAAACAACATGGCAGTTGAGTTGACGTAACTGTTCGCCCCGGTCAACAAAGAGATATTCTGGTTGTGGTCTTCCCCACGGTTTTTGAGAATTCTCTACACGGTCAAGATTATCAACGATCACCACCAGTCCTTTTTTGCCCTGCTGCTTCAGTTTCTCAACAGCAGGTTCCAGGAGTTCCTCATTAATTGAGTCTAAAATTCCTTTGGTTCGCGGTCCGAGATATTCTCTTAACTTATTGCGGAGTTCTGGACTGCTTTTTGCTTTGGCTGTAATTTTGCCAATACCCAGCGGAATGGATGCTTCCGCAGAGACTTCCAATTCTGCTTGCAAAAGTTTGTTGATACCGTGAAGTAAACTTTTCAACCCTTTAGGTTCGTCTAGTTCCAGCGTTTCAAGGCTTTCAAGACTCTCACTGACTCGGCGGGCGATCGCCAGCATAATATCAGCAATATCCACATCGCCCAATTCCAAGTCTTGACTAGACTCGAAATAAACGACAAAAAAATCTTTTTCCTCTAATTCTGCCTTCAAACGCAACAGTTCTGTAGACTTCCCGCAGCCGATATGTCCCGTGAATAGCTCACAAGTTGGCTCATCGGGGGAAAAAAATGTAATATTTTCTTTTAATTCTTCAATTATCCTGCCACCCCGCACTGAAGCAAAATCAATATAATATTGTCTATCGAGAGGATTGCTCACAACTAAGGTCTTGCTTGGGTTGCAAGCCAGGTAAAACTTCTGCAAGTCGAGCTTCATAAACTACTATGCAACAAGGCTGATCTTTATTATCTACCTTAGCTCAGTGATATATTCCGAAAAAATATTTCAGTAAATTTTTGGATTTGCAAATCGTAGAGTAGAATGTTTCAATTAAAACCTTTAAAAAAAATTTTCCTAGAATAGAGATATTTTGCTAAAAATGTCTAAAATCAAAAAAATAAAACAAAAGCTGAAAAAATTACGAAGCCTCAAATGGCGCACAGGAATATTATTTGCTGTTCTACTGGGCATGATCTTGCTTTCCATTCCAAAAGCCATACCGCAAGAACCAGTTGTCCTAAATCTGTTGATGACTGCTCCTGATGCTCAACCTTGGAAGCAAGGCATCGTCAAAGATTTTGAAGAAAAAAACCCAGGTATTCGTATTAATATTGTTGGAGGTCCCAATTCGACGAATCTACTAGAAGACCTTTATACTTCAGCATTTATTTTGGGAGATTCTCCTTATGATTTAATCAACATGGATGTTATTTGGACACCGAAATTTGCTGCAGCAGGATGGTTGTTAGATTTGAGCGATCGCCTCACAAAAACCGAATTAGCAGCATTCTCACCCAAAGATGTAGAAGGCGGACGTTACGAAGGTAAACTCTACAGAATTCCTGTGCGAAGCGATGCTGGAGTCTTCTACTACCGCGAAGACTTACTCAAAGGGGCAGGTTTTAAACCACCAGAAACATTCGCAGACGTAGTGAAAATTTCTAAGTCCTTAAAAGAGCAACAAAAAGTTAATTGGGGTTACCTTTGGCAAGGTCGCCAGTATGAAGGTTCAGCTGCTATGTTTGTGGAAGTTTTGCAAGGTTTTGGTGGATTTTGGGTGAAGCCTGATACTTTAGAAGTAGGGCTAGATAAACCAGAGACAGTAAAAGCGATCGCCTTTCTCAAAGACACAATTAAAGAAGGAATTTCTCCGCCTGGAGTCACAACATATATAGAAGAAGATACCAGACGCATATTTCAAAGTGGTCAAGCAGCATTTTTACGCAGTTGGCCTTATGTTTGGCCCTTAGCAAATGCTCAAGATTCTCCTCTCAAAGGTAAAATTGGCATTAAACCAATGGTTGCTACCCCTGGTAACAGTACAGGAGGGTGTTTAGGTGGTTGGGGTTTGGGAATTGCTAAATTATCAAAACATCCTAAAGAAGCTTGGAAAGCAATTCAATTTTTTACCAGTGAAGAAGCACAGCGCCAGTTTATTTTGAAAGCGGGTTTTGTACCAAGCCGACGTTCTCTGTTTATAGATCCACAAATTGTTAGTAAATACCCCTATTATCCTGAGTTACTTAAAATAGCTGATAAAGCCGTTTTGCGTCCGCCGATTGCTCAATATGCTCAAGCATCAGATATTTTGCAACGTTACCTGAGTGCAGCACTCACAAATCGCATGACTCCTGAGCGCGCAATGCAAGCTGCAGCTAGTGAAACTAGGCAACTACTAAAAGCTAAAGGCTAATTGATGAGAAACTTTGTATACCAGGTTTATAAAATGACCAATAATATCAATTTCTCCCAATTACTAACTATCCCCCTCTCCTTAATAAGGAGAGCCAGTGCGTTGCGGTGAGACCAGCGCTGCAGGAGGGTCTCCCTCCGTAGGCGACTGGCGAACCCGAAGGGGGGTTCCCAAGGACGGTGCACCTGGCGTGAGGGGTGCCCGGAGGGCGGGGTGAGGTTCTTCGTTTTTTACAAGTATTCATCTAGTAAAGAAATGACTAATCTACAAACAATCAGAAGTCGAGAACAACGAACAGCGTGGATTTTCTTGCTACCTGCGTTGCTGTTACTGTTGTTTGTCTTTGGATATCCAATAGTTCGTGCTTTTTGGTTGAGTTTCTTTACTCAAAATTTAGCAACAAATCTGCAACCCGTCTTTTCTGGTTTTAGCAATTATGTGCGGATGTCGGGGGATGGTCGTTTTTGGCAGAGTTTCTGGACGACAACAGTATTTACTTTTGCAACAGTGTTGCTAGAGTTACTGTTGGGATTAGGTATAGCTTTAGTGTTGAACAGGGAGTTTTTTGGCAGGGGTGTGGTGCGTACAATTGCTATCCTACCTTGGGCTTTACCTACTGCTCTTATTGGTCTTGCTTGGGCTTGGATTTTCAATGATCAGTTTGGAGTTGTCAATGATATTTTAATGCGGCTAGGCTTGATTAAAAGTGGAATTAACTGGTTAGGAGACCCGACATTGGCAATGATAGCCGTGATAATTGGAGATGTCTGGAAAACGACTCCGTTTATCAGTATCTTGTTATTAGCTGGTTTGCAGTCGATTTCACCCGACTTATACGAAGCTCATGCAATTGATGGTGCAACACGTTGGCAAAGCTTCTATCAAATTACCCTGCCTTTGTTGATACCGCAAATCCTCATCGCCACATTGTTTCGGTTTGCTCAAGCTTTTGGAGTTTATGACTTGATTGCTGTAATGACTGGGGGTGGTCCAGGTGGTGCAACGGAAGTGGTGTCGCTGTATATTTATTCTACCATCATGCGCTACTTAGATTTTGGATACGGAGCAGCTTTGGTTGTTTGTACGTTCCTGTTACTAGTTGCAGCGGTAATTATTGCTAGTTTTTTGCTCAAAAAATCTCGTGTAAATACCTTTTAAATCAGTTAACAGTTAACTGTTAACTGATTACTCTTAATAATTCTCACTCTAAGATGAAATACAGTTGAATACTTTTCGTATCGTAAAAACCTGATCTAACCCCTCTCCTTAATAAGGAGAGGGGCTGGGGTGAGGTAAAAACGTGAATGATAACCAATCAACCAGATTTAACATAACATCTCAAATTTCAAATCTCTATGACGGTTCATCAGGAAAACTTGACGAAAAATTCTAAACCAAAAACAAAAGTAAAAAAATCTTGGGAAAACATTTTGCTTTGGATAGTAGTTGCCCTAGTGGTCGTTTTCTGCTTAGCACCAGCAATGTGGCAAGTACTAACTTCATTCAAAGTGAATCAAGATATTTCAAAAGTCCCTACCATTTATTTTCCCTCTCGAATCACTCTCAATCACTACACGGAATTATTCACTCGTCGTCCGTTTTTGCGCTACATATTAAATAGTGCCTTTGTCTCAGTTGTTTCTACAGTTTTGTCTTTAGTTATGGGTGCGCCTGCTGCTTACGCTTTAGCACGGTTGCGTCCTTGGGGTGGCAGAGTTATCCTTGCAGCTATTCTGATTGTGACTTTGTTTCCAGGAATTTTATTATTCTTGGGACTTTTAGAAATTATCCAAAAGTTACATCTAGGGAACAACTATTTAGCCCTGATTATTCCCTACACTGCTATCAACTTACCATTAACAATTTTAGTGTTACGTAGCTTTTTTGAGCAGTTACCAAAAGACTTGGAAGATTCTGCAAGAGTGGATGGCTATAACACCTTGCAAATGTTAATACAAATCTTAATACCTGTGACACTTCCTGCATTGGTAACGACGGGAATTCTGACATTTATTTTTGCCTGGAATGAGTTTATCTTTGCTCTCACGTTTATTACCCGTGAAGAGATGAAAACAATTCCTGTTGCAGCAGCACAATTAGGTGGTGCTACAGTTTTTGAAATTCCCTATGGTCCGATTGCTGCAGCAACCGTGATTGGAACATTGCCCTTAGTTTTACTGGTTTTGTTCTTTCAGCGCAAGATTATTCAAGGTTTGACTGCTGGTGCTGTTAAGGGATAATTAACAGATAATCAACAAATAATCAAAAGATAAATCATTATGGCGAAACTGGAACTACAAAACTTAAATAAGACTTATACTCCCAAAGTCATTCCAGTTAAAGATGTGAGTTTAACTGTAGATGACAATGAATTTCTGACTTTACTCGGTCCGAGTGGCTGCGGTAAGTCTACGACACTGCGAATGATTGCAGGGTTGGAGGAACCGACTCGTGGTCGGATATTTCTTGGGGATGAGGATATTACATTTAAGCAACCAGGCGATCGCAACATGGCGATGGTGTTTCAAAGCTATGCGCTTTATCCCCATATGTCCGTGTACGAAAATCTAGCTTCTGGACTAAAGCTGAAAAAAACTCCTCGCACTGAAATTGAACAGCGAGTCACGGAAGTTTCAAAACTTTTGGGATTAGAAGAATTATTACAGCGTAAACCTGGTCAATTATCCGGGGGATAAAGACAGCGAGTCGCCGTCGGTCGGGCCTTAGTGCGTCGCGCCCAAGTTTACTTGCTAGATGAACCACTCAGTAACCTAGATGCACTCCTGCGGGAACGAGTCCGCGCAGATATAAAACAAATATTTGCCGCCCAAAAAGCCCCAGTAGTCTACGTGACTCACGACCAAACAGAAGCAATGACGCTTTCAACAAAAGTCGCTGTCCTCAACGACGGACTGATTCAGCAACTCGACCCACCAGAACGCATTTATAACCAACCAGCTAATTTATTTGTAGCTGGATTTGTTGGCAGTCCGCAAATGAATTTGCTTACACTACCTTGTAAGGGACGTTCTGCAATCTTAGGTGATGCAAACATACTTTTGCCAGATATACCAACAGTACCACCAGAAATTATCTTAGGTATTCGTCCTGAACACGTCCGCATTGGACAACCTGATGATACACAGGTTATCCAAGGACAAGTGTATCTGGTGGAAAACTTGGGTATGCATAACTTGGTCAGTGTACGTGTTGCAACTGCTGAAACAGAACCGTTGACCATACGTGCATTGTTACCCCCAGAGCAAAAATGGAATAATGAAGAAATTAGATTAGCTTTACCGCCCCAGAATATCCACTGGTTTGATGTGAAATCAGGTGACGCACTCAAGTAAAAGTAAATAAAATTATGTAGTTTTGGCTTTAGTTATTTGAGGAGTTATGGACAAGCTGGGAAAAATTCCTAATCTAAAAAGATCCATGAGATCGATGAAATGGGTACTTGCGAAAATCTATACAGCAGTGCTTTCGTATTAACGCCCTCATGACTAATCCGGCCCTCTACATTTGGGTTCAGCAAGTCCAGGACTTGTTGAAAAGGAAGCGTAGTTTGTAGTAGTCGATTAATTGCTCATAGGACAACTCTAATACCGTTTCACTTTGAAGTTGATACAAATAGACAGCACCCGAGCCGGGAGAAAGAATTAAAGACCAATCATTTGTATCAGGCACAATCGTGAAATGGTATTACTGACATCTTACACCAAAAAAATTGATCTCATTTGAAAACTTGCTACGAAGCCTAAAATCATTTTGCCAGGTTCACAGCGAAATTTTTACGTTAACGACTTACTCTCAGGTGCTTTATTGCCAGTCTCTTACTGGCTTTCGCATTATAACCGAAGTTTTCTTTCTATAACTCTTGCGTTTAAAATTTCTTTATAAATCAGAATTGAATTTAACAGCAGCGCGTGTCAGTTTGACAAAAAACTTTATAAAAAAAAACTTTTTATTTTTTCTATTGACAAAGCAGAGTTGAATGAGAGAATAACTCTCGATACATTCTTCGTGTAATAAAACAAATAAGGAGACTTATTTCATGATGTTCATCAAAGTGTTTTTGCCATCATTTAGCGAAATCGATAAATATGTCACAGCAGAATAATCAACTTACTTGCAAAGGCAGCGCTTTGGTCGAATCTCAAATATTAACACCTTTTCAGCGCAAACTGCTGCAAAAAAATTTGGAAGAAGATTTGCCTAACCAATACCGCCGGCGCATTCAAATTATGCTGCTAGCAGATCAGGGAAAGTCTCAAGCTGAAATTTGTGAGAGTTTAGGGTGTTGTCCGGCTACAGTGCGACATTGGACGCATATAGCCCGTAGTGGAATGGCTCACCAATGGCAAGATTGTCCAATTGGTCGTCCGAAAGCAGTGAACGAGGCATATTCAGAACGTTTGAAAGAATTGTTTAGCCATAGTCCCCGCGATTATGGTTATTCTTTTAGACGGTGGACAACTTCCTGGCTTCAGAAACATCTGGCGAAAGAATTTGGGATTGAGGTGAGTAATCGCCATATCAAGCGACTGCTCAAACAGATGGGATTATCTACTCGACCAAAACCCAGTCATGTCTCGGAAGCCACAACTGAAAAGCCTAAAAATTCCAAAATATTAATTCACGACCTTCAATCCGAAAACATGTCGGATGATACTGGATTTCTGGCTCTTAACTTAGCAACCTTAGGTACGGACTGAGAGATTCATGGTGCAAAATCTATCTGAGCAGTGGATTAGTCTGCAACAGTTGAACAACATTTTGAAGTATTCTGTTTCGGACGAAGAAGGGAAGTGCTGCCTTCAAGAATCTAAATTGCTAAACCCAAAAGTCGGAAAGTTTTGGCAAGGAACTGAGGCTGAAGCTGGTATCTACATTGTGATGACTGGTAAGGTGAGGTTGCTAGACGAGGCTGGTGAATTAATAGCCACTCTGGAAACGGGCGCTTCCTTTGGGGAATTTACCCTATTTCCAGATGCTAAGTTTCAGCCTTATGGAGCTAGGGCGAGTGTAAATTTGCAATTATGCTTTGTTCCATCTGAGGTGTTGTCGCCCTTGATGACTAAGTATCCTCAAATCCGGCAGCATTTGTATGAGCAAGCGCGTGGGCGTAATTCCCTGTTAGTGGACTCTGATAAACTCCCAGTGACGGTTGTTGAGTCTCAAGTGGAGGCTAAAACAAGTAGTTTGTCAATGCCAGCCGCAGAGACAAAACCCCAAAAAAAGATAAGCAAGGCTTACTTTCCAAATCCCACACAACGAGTTGGACACTTGTTGCGGCACGTAACTAAACGCTATCCATTTTTTGCTCAACAGAGTGCATCAGACTGCGGTGCAGCTTGTTTGATAATGGTGTCTCGTTATTGGGGAAAAAGCTTTAGTATTAATCGCTTGCGGGACATCGCCAATGTTGACCGTAATGGGGCCTCACTACGGGGGTTATCAGTGGCAGCAGAAAGTATTGGATTTGCCACACGACCAGTCAAAGCTAGTCTTGACCAATTGGCTAAGCAAAAACTGCCTGCGATTGTTCATTGGGAAGGCAAGCACTACATCGTTATTTATGAAATCACCAAAAAACGCGTAATTGTCACAGATCCTGCGATTGGTCAACGCACCCTTAGCCACGCAGAATTTAAAGCCAACTGGACTGGCTATACACTACTGCTGCAACCCACAGCCTTTTTAAAGGATGCCAAAGAGACTACAACTCCCTTTTGGCAATTCTTTGAGTTGATGAAGCCTCATGGGTTGGTGATGCTGGAAGTGTTTATCGCTTCTGTATTTATCCAGATATTTGGACTAATTACCCCCCTATTCACTCAGTTAATTTTTGATCGAGTCGTAGTGCAGCGTTCTGAACTAACCTTGACAGCCGTAGGGTTAGGGTTGCTGATTTTTAGTCTCTTCCGCGTGGCGATGACAGGGTTGCGGCAATATCTACTTGACCACACAGCAAATAAGGTAGATTTAGCACTCATTGTTGCCTTTATTCGCCATACCTTGCGGCTACCCTTGACTTTCTTTGAGTCCCGTTATGTGGGGGATATTATCTCTCGTGTCCAGGAAAACCGTAAAATTCAACGTTTCCTTTCAGGTGAAGCGTTATCTATCCTGCTAGATTTACTAACTGTGTTTATCTATCTGGGATTGATGTTTTGGTATAGCTGGAAAATGGCGTTGTTGTCGTTGCTGGTCATACCACCTTTCGCCTTGCTGGCATTGATTGCCACACCTTTTCTACAGAAAATTTCGCGAGAAATCTTTAATGCTTTGGCGTCGGAGAGTAGTTATCTGATTGAAGTCCTAACTGGTGTACGGACAGTTAAATCTACAGCGGTGGAACAAACAGTGCGTTGGCATTGGGAGGAATTATTAGATAAAGAGATAAAAACTAACTTTTCGGGACAAGTTATCAGCAATCGCTTACAAATTTTCAGCAACACAATTCAAGCAGTGATAACTACCGTCATGCTGTGGTTTGGTGCACACTTGGTGATTCAAAACGAGCTAACAATTGGGCAATTAGTAGCATTTAATATGCTGTTGGATAATATTATTACCCCCTTCCAACGATTAACGGTGTTGTGGAATCAATTGCAGGAAGTGCTGATTGCAACCGAACGCATTAATGATGTGTTGGATACGGAACCTGAAGAGGATTTGCAGCACCAAGCGCGACAATCTTTACCACCAATTCAGGGTGACATTCGGTTTGAAAACGTAACATTTCGCTATCACCCAGAAAGCGATGTCAATGTCCTAGAAAATCTCACTTTTCAAGTCAAACCTGGGCAAATGATAGCGCTGGTGGGACGTAGTGGTTCTGGGAAAACTACCATTTCTAAGTTGGTTTTGGGGTTATATCCCTCTACACAAGGTAAAGTGTTGATTGATGGACAGGATATTAGCAGTATTTCTCTACGTTCCTTACGTCACCAAGTTGGCGTTGTTGACCAAGATACCTTTTTGTTTGGTGGAACGATTCGAGAAAATATTAGCTTAGGGCATCCTGGGGCAACTTTGGAACACATTATTGAGGCTGCAAAGTTAGCAGGGGCTGACGAGTTTATTAAAAAAATGCCTATGGGTTACGAAACCCAGATTGGTGAAGGTGGAGGATTGTTGTCTGGTGGACAGCGACAGCGAATTGCTATAGCCCGTGCACTATTAGGCAATCCCAAATTGTTAATTTTTGATGAGGCTACCTCTCATCTGGATACAGAATCGGAAAGCATTATTCAAAAGAATTTGAACACAATTCTTAAGGGGCGAACCACATTGGTTATTGCTCATCGTCTTTCGACTGTGCGAAATGCAGATTTGATTTTGGTACTAGATAAGGGCATGTTGATTGAGAGTGGAACTCACCAAGCATTGATGGCGAAACGAGGACATTATTTTTACCTCAATCAACAGCAGTTGAATGCAGTAGGGTAAACAGTGGAAATAGGTAAGGGTAATCATTAGAAAAAACGGCGTTGCTGAACTTGAGTATGAAATAAAGTCTTTTCATGCTTCACTTTGCGTCCCTTAGCATTTGCCGAGATTTTCTGTCCTATACCTACCGCACGCCTGCGCCGTAAGTTCTACCCCACAAACAAGCGTCTTTGCAGGAGATCGCTGCACTTCGTTGCGTATGCTGCAAAAAGCCACAGAAGCATTTACACAATGACAAATGACGCTACTAGTAACGCTGAAAAAACTATTACCAATTACCAGTTACCAATCCAAAATCTAAAATTGATATCACGGTAAATCATGCCAAATATACTGAATGGACGGGTTCCGTCCCAAATTCCTAAAGATGAACAGCGCAATGAATTCAATGAATTAAATGGACAGCTTTCTTTCCAAATCAATAAGGATGAGCAGCCTGCTAAAAATTTGATTTCTCAAACACCAATTTTATTAACTGATGATTGGTCTGATTTAACAAAGGGTTCACTTGATAGTTTTCCTAAAGTTTGGACAAGGGGATTATTGTATTTTTTGGTGATATTTGTCTCTATCATTTTACCTTGGGCAATGCTGTTTAAGGTGGATGAAACAGGTATGGCTAGAGGACGGCTTGAGCCTAAGGGAAAAACCGTTAGGCTAGATGCTGCTGTCCCAGGAACAGTAGCGGAAATTCGTGTCAAGGAAGGTGAATTGGTTAAGAATGGACAAACTTTATTGGTACTGGAATCAGAATTAGTTCAAGCAGAATTACGCCAGGTAAAGGATAAGTTAGAGGGGCAATCAAATCGACTTTCGCAGTTGAATTTATTGAAGAATCAGTTAGTTGTAGCTTTGACCACTCAAGCTCAACAAAATCAAGCTCAAGAGTTGGAAAAGCAGGCTCAAGTTGACCAAGCACGGCAGAATCTTAATACTATAAGAAATTCCTCGGATTTAAAAAAGAAAGAAAAACTTGCTCAAGTAAATCAGGTAAAGCAAGCTCTCCAGTATGGTCAAACGGCTAATAAGTTAGTAGAGAATAATTTGGTGAGTACCCGGCGCGAGGTTGAACGTTATCGCCAGCTTTTCAAGAAAGGAGTTGTTCCAGAAATTAAGTTTGTAGAAAAGCAAGATATAGAGCAAGAAAAACAAAAGATCCATGAACAAACTAAATCAGATATTGAACAAGCTAAGTTACGTTTAGCAGAACAACAAAGTAGTTATGAACAAAACATTCGGCAAGCAGATGCGGATATTGCTCAGGCTGAGTTGCAGTTGAAAGAACGGGAAAGGGGTTATCAAACTTTGACTCATTCTAGTAAGCTTGCTATCCTAAAAACTGAAGAGCCACTAAAGAATTTGGAAACAGAAATGACAGGGCTACAGGCAGAAATTGCTCAAACAAAGAGTCAAGTTCAATCCCTAGAGTTTCAAATCGGACAACGAATTTTAAAAGCTCCAGAAAGTGGTACAGTATTTAAGTTACCGATTCAAAAAGCTGGTTCTGTAGTCCAAACAGGGACAATGATTGCGGAGATTGCACCCCTAAGTTCGCCTTTAATAATTAGGGCGCAAATGCCGACAACTGAAAGTGGTTCTTTGCGTCAAGGATTACCTGTTAAGTTGAAGTTTGATGCTTATCCTTTTCAGGATTACGGCGTAGTAGAAGGTGAATTAGTGAAAATTTCTCCGACGACTGTAGAAGTGGACACGCCTAATGGTAAAGTGGCAGCTTATGACTTAGAAATTACCCTAAAACAGCATTGTATTCCCACGCCTAATAAATGTATCGCTTTGCATCCTGGGGATACAGCGACGGCTGAAGTCATTGTGCGCCAGCGCCGGATTATTGATTTTCTACTTGATCCGTTTAAGAAGTTGCAACAGGGTGGAGTCAAATTATAAGGTGTTTGCGGTATATATTGCTTAACTTAACCACTCTCATCCCTGGAAAATCCGTGAAAACTTCCCTGAAAAAAAAATCTTTAACTCTTTTTTACAAAAATAGAGTTATCAATCAATCTTTCACGTTTCATTTTGTTTACCCTATTTAGAAGAGATATCATGTCACCAACTATCACCGTTACTAACGAAGAGATTCTTGAGCAAGTCAAGCTAACTTGTAAAATTCCCGAGATAACCGAAGCAATTATGACACGCAAATTTATTGAAAGAACTGTAGTAGAAGTGGGTATAAAAGTAGAGACTGAGGAACTTCAAAAAGCAGCAGATCAATTCCGATTAGTTTATCAACTTCAGAGTGCTGAAGAGACCTGGAAATGGTTAGATAAATATAGTCTTTCTTTGGATGATTTAGAACATATAGCTTATACCAATCTCATTTCTGGGAAGTTAGCAATACATTTGTTTGAAAATAAAGTTGAACCTTACTTTTTTGAACATTATCTTGATTATTTTGGTGTAGCGATGTATGAAGTTATCCTAGATGATGAAGACTTAGCAATAGAACTCTTCTATGCTATTCAGGAAGGTGAGATGAGTTTTTCTGATGTTGCTCACAAATACATCCAAAATACAGAATTACGCCGGAAAGGGGGATATCGGGGAGTAGTGCGCCGCAAGGATTTAAAGCCGGAAGTTTCTACTGCTGTTTTTGCTGTTAAATCTCCCCAGCTTCTCAAGCCAATTTTGACTTCTAAGGGAGTACATCTGATTTTTGTAGAGGAACTTATTCAACCGACGTTAGATGACAAGCTACGCACTAATATCTTGTCCGATTTATTTTCTGAATGGCTAAGACAAGAAGTACAAAAAGATAAAGCGATTTAAAAGTTTTAAGCAGAGAATCAAGTATTTTTCTCATTGGTTCTCTGCCTGATTTTTAACTTAAAATACCACCTGCATTTTTGTTGACAACACTAAACTGATCATGCTAAGTGGATAAGTTCAGATTATGCAAGAGATGATTAACTAATATGACAAAATAACTTCCAAATTAGGTAACTTCTGCTTCGTCATTAACTTCTCTTTCCAGCAATACCTTGATTTTGTTTTCATTCATTGCAATGCGTGGCTCAACTACAAGACTGCTTACACGCCATCCTTCCTGACCAAAATAATTCAACAAATCGACGAGTTGTTGATCCCGTGACTCTCTTTTGTCGAATATAACCTGTTCAATTCGGTATTCAAAACGCTTCATTGCTTTACCCTCTTTTATAGCTTTTTGTCGCGAAGCTCTAAGTTCAGTCTTTCTTGTAACCAACCCTGAAAAAGTGATTCCAAAATTTCTTCTCTAACTGATTCAGTGAGTTCACTAGGAAACCACTTTTCAATTTTAATGATGTGATAACCAAGTGTCGTTTCAATTGGTCCAATTACTTCGGCTTCCTTTGCTTTAGAAACAGTCTGTGCAATATCTGGCATCAGTTCTGAAAGAAAGCGAATACCAGCAAAGCCACCATTTTCTTTGGACTGTTTACCCTTTGAATGTAAGAGTGCCAAAGCACAGAACGAAGCATTTTCCTGTCTGATTGCGTGAGCTATTTTCAGTGCCTCTGTTAGTTCACGCACAAGAATTTGAGACAGAGCCACACGTTTAAAGTTGTTACGATTGTTTATATAATAATTATCGACGCCTGCTCCGAAAAGAAATTCTTTTAATTTCTTTGTCAGTAGCGATACTTTAATCCCACTAGACCAATCTTCTACAGTAATACGCTGAAAAGAAAGCCAGTTCAGAGTTTCAGAAGCTCCTAATAAGGTGTGTTCTAGACGAAATTCATCTCCTGCTGCTTGCAATTCCTCATCAGAAACAGTAACACCAAACTGCTCACAGATACCTAAAATGAGTGCGTCACGTTCAGTTTTAGCTGCAATTTCAGCCACTTGATAAGAACGGCGTAGATAAGCAATAATTTCTTCATCCGTTGCTGGAGAAATTTCTGGCAGTGCAAATTCCTGCAAGAGCTGCAACTCTGTTTTTTCTAAAGTTTCTTTCATGGCTTGGTGTGATTAGTTTCTCGTGAAGCTTGGTATATCAGTTGCTCAGGTGAGGCTTCTTGAATTTTCAGCTTGTGGCGATGTAAATCCCCGTAAAGGTTAAGGTAATCAATTTCAGCCGGAGTCAGTTTTCCTTGTTGGATTCCTGCGATCGCAGCATCAATCTCAAAGCGCTCAGTCAAACCTGTTAAACAAACATCAACACAATTCTGCGTTAAAGAGTAGCGGTATAAATCAGGCACAGTAGGTCGCCAACAAGCTTCTGGTAAACTCTCTGGGGCATTCCAGAGTAAACTTGTGTGAGAGCCAGTCGTCTTGAACGTGACAATGCCCGGTCGAGAAAGATTTTGAGCGTTAACCTGATTGAACACTTGGCTCTGGGCAGAGCGGTGGGCGACATTGTGTCTCACCATCACCACATCTAACAAGGGGCTGTCCAACCACTGTTCAGCAAGGTTAAGGTCATGGAAAGAAGCACCGATGTAGCGAACTGCACCCATTTTTTTGAGGCGTTCTGAGGTGCCAAACATTCTTTCGATGGTGCGCTGATAAACGCTATTGGGACCTCTCAAATCCGGAGAAAGCTGCAAGCAATCCTGTAAAGCTGGTCTATCGTTAGAACCAATCCAGCCCCAGAATAACACATCAATGTAGTCAATCCCTAGTTCTCCAAACTGATCTAATAAAGCGGCTATTGCCATTTCTGGACTCTTGATGTAAGTCACGGTTGCCAGCACCACTTTCTCGCGTACCGAGGAGCCACGCCCACACAGTTGGCGCAGCGCCCCAGACATCGAACTATAGATATAGTGGTGCAGATCACTAGAGTAGAAAAAGTAATTAATCCCTCGTTCAAAAGCGTAAAGGGTATCCTCACTAGAGATACCACCGCCTCCACCTAAGCCAAGACAGCTAACCGTTAAATCAGTCCGCCCCAGTTTACGGTAGAATGGCAAATCGGATTCCAGGAATTTATCCGCCCCATGATTAACTTCGCTTGCTGAAACTATTTTAGGTGGCGCGAGATCAGTTAGTTTCATAGGCTCAACGGCGTGTAGATGTCTTGAGAGTTGGCATTTAAATAAGGATGTTTTAAATCAATCCCAAGCAGGGAGAAGTGTTGGCGGATAGATGCCATCCGATTCTCTGGGGAGTCGTCCCCAGAGTGCCAAGCTTCCAGCAACCCACTGGCAATAATTTGACAGCGGTTCATCCCAAAACTCTCAGAAGCACTAAATTTGTTATCTGGTTCTTCTGCTAAAGCAAGTCCTGGCGCGAGCCACTTAGTGAATAAAGGCACTTCTATGCGAAAATGCGATTGATTTTCTGCATAAACACTTCTTAGCACTTGCTGGACTGCTTCATAGTTGCTTTTTGTAAAGTAGAGAACCCCTGAGTCGTAGCGCCCATAGTCAGAGGGGTTATATAGCACCTTAAAGGTGAAGGGGATTTTGATTTCGTTCAGCTGCTGGGTTAGACTTCCCATAACGGCAACTGCACCTTCCGGGCTTAAATTAAAGTAAACTCTGACGATATCAAGCTCAGTGTCTAAACCCGCATCACTGACTGCCATGTAAAATCCATTTTGAACTAGATTACGAGGCATCTGGATGGCGACGGAGTCACCTACTGTGGCTGATTGTTCTGTTGGTTGTAAATGGCGATCGCGCTCAATGTGCAGTGTTAGTCCGCCCTTGGTGACAGCAAGACTACCATCACTCTCCTGTCGCAGCACAAACCAACCTGGATCAAAGTAACCTTTGCCGCTATTGCTTTTGTGTAGTCGCTCGTAAAATTCCAGATCTATCCCCAAAAAAGTATTGTTCTCTAGATTCTGGTGAGCTGCTAAACCAACTGAATTTGCTTCTGGTACCAGGCTAGATCGTAAGGAGCCGTTGTAGTAAATGCCGTAGAGAAAACTTTGCAGTTGTAAACTTAAATACTTATTTTGAAGATTTGAAGGTAGTCGCTGAAAGCGGGCTACCACCTCAGCAGGAAGCTCTAAGGGTTTGTAAGCAGGATGGCTAATATAGAAATTGGACTGGATTTGAAGGTTGCTGACAATGTCTTGAAGAGAATCCAGCACTCCCTCTGGCGGAGAAACGGGCAGTTGATTTGAAAGAGAATTCAGTAATTGCATTAAGATTTTTTTGTAAATAAAAATACTTAAATTAGAGAACGGTTAAAGCTAATGAGTTCAGATTCTGCCACTCCAAAAACCGTCGGGATTGATTGTTCAGGGCGACACAATAAAGTTTTAGCAACCTGAAGCATACAGATACCTCCATTGCCAAAGGATTTTTGGTGCTGAATCATTGCCTGAATTTGTTGAATCAAGCCAAGACCAGAAAACTGCACTACTCGCTTTATAAAATGAGGACGGCGCTCTAAAATTTCTGGAAACTCACCTAAATAAGCTTTAGTAAGGGCTGCAATAGAAGGTTGAAGCATATCAAGGGGAGTCATAGCTAGGCGCAAAGCTTCTTGAATATCGATAGACTTACTGATGACCAAGCTATTTAGCCAGATTTGCAGGTAGCTAGCGATTAGCATCCCTAAGTCAAATGCAGGATCTCCCCAACTAGAACGCTCCCAATCTATCAAGCGGACTATGCTATGACTTGATTGGTCTACTTTGGAAATGGCTTGTTCCCAATCGTTGTGCAGAAGGATATTGTTCAACTTGAGGTCATTGTGGGTTAGACAACAAGGTTCAAAAGCGGTAGAAAGTTCTGCGATCGCCTTTCCAAGGCTGTCATACCGTTGATAGAGAGCAAAGAATTTCAGTCCATCGGCAGGAACTAAACCGAAAACTTCAGGACTAATCCGTTCTAGCCCAAGACCAAAGTTAGGAGTATAGGAGATAATATCACCCTCAGAATTTTGAGACAAGAAGTCCCGGTAGTCCTGACGATCTAAAGTGACGCGATGAACTGTTGCTAGAATGGTTCCGATTGCTGATGCGATCGGCGCTTCGCCGCTGCGCTTCGCTATCGCAGTCGGGAAAAAATTCTCCTTTGCGTAGAAATCAGCTAGGTCACGATACCCATTTAGGTAGTTGAAAACAATAATCGAATGCTTGGCGTCAAAATGAAGCACCTCTGATATTGATGAGCGAATGTAGCTGAGTTCTGGGAATTGTTTTAAAAACTCATGAAGTCGCCATTCGTTCAAGAATTCACCCGCAGTTTTTCCCTCTTGATTGTGACGCTCTTGCTTAACGAGAAGTTGGCGCTCACCAGGTAAAGTCAATAACAAATTAAAATTTTTTGCCAACTTCTGCTCAACTTTGAGTAAATATTTTTCTTCCTGGGAGCAGAGCTTGTGAGCAACTAAATAATCGATCACATTTTGAGAATTTATTGTAAAAGACATGATTTTATGGAATTTTATTTACTCTTAGTTACCAAATTTATCAAATAATAGAAAATTAAAAAAGCAAATATCAGATATGTAACCCATGCAAGGATAACTTCCGGTCGCTCCAACCGAAACATATTAGAGGGCCAAGACCCTATTTTTTGGACTATAAATTGCGATATACTTAAGGAAATCCAAGCAAATCCAGCAAGATACTCACCACCAATTAGGTTTGAAATCCCTAATATTAGGTAAAAAATAACTGTTAGCTCAGGAAGATTAGAATTATTTATTTCCATACTTTCTACCTATTGAGATTGAAAAAGCAAGAGTATAAAAATATTAATACAAAAAATTTATACTCTCGCTATACTCAAGTCAAAATGACAACTTAATTATCATAAATTATGGTAATTAAGTAACTTTTATCTGCTGAATTTAGATAAAAATAGATTGACCATTGCCTTCTTGATAACTGAACAGCTTTAAACAAGGAAATCAACGTTTAAAGAAATTACTTGAAGAGGCGAGAAATCGCATAAGATGCACCAGCGCTTGCGGAGAAAGCAACCACGGTTGTAATAAAGGGTGTTATCCCACCTTTAATAGCAGGAAAATCCTCTTCAGTAAACTCGTTCAAGTAGCTTTCTTCGTCCGACATTAGGTCAAATCCTGCTAGATCTCGAATACAAATCGTTGCCATGATATCACTCGTTCAGTTTGTAATATTTGTGGTTAGTTGAAAGTAAATAAGGTTACTTAGAAAAAATGAGCTACCGCTGTTTCCTATTTCTTCTTGAGAGCAGAATAAGCCCCAACAGCAGCACCGCTAACCATAGCACCAATGACATACTCCGAGGCTATTGCTACACCCCAAATTACTATAGGACTGAGCCCGCCCTTAGTAGCGCTAAGTTCTTGGTCAGCCAAATCATTCATGAAGCTTTCAGAATCCACGAACAGTTCAGAACCAGCAGGACGAATATCAGAAATATTGATGCTAGCCATTTAGAAATTGCTCCTAAGTGAAGTTGTTGAATTGCGATAAGATTTCAAACTCTTTATCTCATTTACATGTTCTGCTATTTTTTTGAGGTTATCAAGTCCTTTACTCATTCTAATAGTGACCTAATAAATTCATTTGTTATATCTGTTAGTGAGTCATAAAAAGCAATGATATCAAGAAAGCTTTCAATTTCTATTGTTTTTTCTGATTTTATTTTTGTTTGGTGACAAAAATAAAATCATTTTGTCTCCTTTTTTTGTTTTTTTTCAAAAATGTATGAAAAATAAAATTAAAATTCACCTCAAGGGTTGCTTTGAGGTGAATTTTAATCAGTATTAAGTTTAAAATCCAAGATAGCTATATTCTTTGGAATTCTCAATTTTAACTTCTCAACATACCAGCTTCTTACTTAAGAAGAACTGCCTGCGAGGCGCAGCCCGTTCTTTTTCGCTCATTTTCTAAGATTTGTACCTAATGACTGGGTAAGTGACTTGCCAATGGGTACATATTTTGTGTCATGATCGAAAGGATAATAAAAGTAAATTTTTGTTAAGCGAGGAGAGAGATGTACATCGTACAAATTGCCTCGGAGTGCGCTCCTGTTATCAAAGCTGGAGGTTTAGGCGATGTTGTTTACGGACTCAGCAGGGAACTAGAAAACCAGGGACATAGCGTCGAACTCATTTTGCCCAAGTACGATTGCATGCGTTATGACCACATTTGGGGACTCCATGACGCCTTCACGAACTTGTGGGTACCTTGGTATGGCGGTGCAATTCACTGTTCAGTTTATTGTGGCTGGGTACACGGGCGGCTGTGTTTCTTTATTGAACCCCACTCTGGGGATAATTTCTTCAATCGCGGCTGCTATTACGGATCTAACGATGACAATATGCGCTTTGCGTTGTTCAGCAAAGCCGCTTTGGAATTTCTGCTTCAAAGCAACAAACGACCTGATGTCATCCATTGTCATGACTGGCAGACGGGCTTAGTTCCTGTGATGCTGTATGAAATGTACAAATATTATGGGATGGAGTACCAACGGGTTTGCTACACTATCCACAACTTCAAGCATCAGGGATCTGCTGGAGTCGAAACTCTTTGGGCAACGGGTTTAAACCAAGAGTCTTACTACTTCCAGTCTGATAAGCTCCAGGACAACTTCAATCCCTTTGCCCTGAACTTTATGAAAGGGGGCATTGTTTATTCCAATGCTGTGACAACAGTTTCACCACATCATGCATGGGAAGCTCGTTACACTGACATTGGCTATGGATTAGGTCACACCTTGCATCTACACCAAGATAGATTCACTGGTGTACTCAACGGCATTGATCATGATTTTTGGAATCCTGAAACAGACCGATACATTCCCTCTCACTACACCAAAGACAATTTTGAAGAAAAAGCCAAGAATAAAAAAGCTTTACGAGAGCGGCTGTTATTGCAGGATGTTGAGAAGCCAATCATTTCCTACATTGGTCGTTTAGATGAGCAAAAAGGCGTTCATCTTGTCCATCACGCAATGTATTACGCCCTCCATAATGGAGCACAATTTGTGTTGTTGGGTTCAGCAACAGAGTCAAGCATTAATAATCATTTCCGCCATGAAAAAGACTTTTTGAACAATAATCCTGATGTTCATTTAGAACTTGGCTTTAACGAAGAATTATCCCACCTCATTTATGCTGGGGCAGATATGATTATTGTCCCCAGTAATTATGAACCTTGTGGACTCACTCAAATGATTGGCTTGAAGTACGGTACTGTACCTATAGTTCGCGGAGTCGGTGGGCTAGTTAATACCGTGTTTGATAAAGACTACGACCAAACCAAACCACCAGAAGAACGCAATGGATATGTCTTCTACCAGTCAGATTATCATGCGCTTGAATTTTCGTTGGAACGTCCTTTGAAGTTGTGGTACAACAATCCAGAAGAGTTCCGCAAACTTGCCCTTGCGGGTATGGAGTATGACTACTCTTGGAATCATCCAGGAGAAGAATACGTAAAGATTTACGACCGTATCCGACACAAATGGTAGTGGCTTAGTCTGCTACTGAGACAATCATTTGTGAAAAACAAGATTCCCGACTTCTAAAAGAAGTCGGGAATCTGTGTCTTTCAATTCTCACAAATCAAATAGGATTGCTATATATCGAGTTCGCCTAATTATTTACAATAAAAAAACCTCACCCCCGCCCCTCACGCCAGGTGCACCGTCCTTGGGAACCCCAACGCCAGATGCCTAGGTCGGGAAACCCCTTCGGGTTCGCCAGATGCCTGCGGAGGGAGACCCTCCCGCAG